>CAYQTZ010000014.1:0-4728 GCA_964420565.1 uncultured Hyphomicrobiales bacterium | reverse complement strand
TGAAATAAATGATAAAAAGCCATATTTGCCTTTGTTGTTCAACCTTTCCGCATGCCAACCTTCAATTTCAAGCAAGGTAGCAGATCCATGACCGAGATAACTCGACATCATCATACCAGAGTTTATTCTCTCTATTATTTGCTCAGCTTCAATTTCGGCTACCGCATCATAATTTCTTTTCCGTACAAAAAAAGTATCTGCACATAAGTCGGAATTTATTATTATCTCAGCATTCTTCCTCATATCTGTAGCAAAAACCTGAAGCTGGTAAGCGTCATAGCCACCACTCATATATAAAAAATTCTTCATCCATGGATTATTGGGAACAGATTCATACTCTTTGAGTTTGTCTAAATAGTCATAACCTTCTTGCATACTTTTAAGCGGAATTCTTCCGATAGCAAATTCTGAAGTCAATTTATTTTCGCCCATTATGCCATACCAATAATCGGAAACAGGATTGCCGTATGTGGGAACGAAATCCTGATATTTGCTTGTTTCCATTACCATTCTGGTATCCCAGCTAGCGTCGCCAATTAATGTAAGAAAGCCGGGTGCGGGCTTTTGCCACTGCTCTAAAGTATGGCGAAGCATTGATTTGATAGCATGAGGAGATTTATTGCCATAGCCAAATTCTTTGTAAGCATCCTCTACGTCTATTATTTTGTAAGTAAATTCTGGGTGTGTCTGCTCTCTTAATGATTTTAATTCTTCTGCAAATTGCTTTAGATCTTTGTGAGTTATTAACAGTACATCTGCCTGGTTGTTTTCACTATAAAGGTCTGATCTTTCTACATTTTCAATTCTCGGATTCTCCATCGCAGAAAAATCACTTAGCATCAGGTCGTAAGTATTTCCTCCTGCCAGCGGCATACGCAGCTGATAGTTTTTGTCTCCGCGAGAGGTCAAAAAATGATAGAATCCTGCTGTGGAATTCTCTGAATATTCCTCTCGGTTATAACTTGTATTCCCTTTTATAGTAACAAAAGACCAAGATTTGCCACCTCCAAGGGTTTCTGAATGAATGCTTCCGAACCCTTTATAGATATTTGCAATATTATTTGATAATTCTACTGCACCGTTATATGAAGATAATATGATAGTATTTGTACTAAGTGAGTTTAAAAATGCTGCGGCATCAGAAAAGTTTTCGTCATTATAGAATGCAGTTTCCAATTTATCAGATGAATGATCATAAGCAAAAATATGCAATCCTTGTTGGAAAGAAGATTTCATAGAATCATTTATAACTAAGCTGGTGAATGGATTCTTCCCGCCCTGAACACCGACTGCCACACTCGTTCCGCTCTCAGAATAAGGAAAATCGATAGTCATAGAGGATGTATCAATTACGGCGATGCTTTTTTCGCGAAAACCATTGTTGACAAGAAATGCAGAATGGTCAAGCTGTGGAGTTCGGAAGCTTGCTTTACCTCGAAAAGCGTATGGTTTGAATTTCCCGGATATTTCAAAATAGTCAACGCCAACTTCATCAGGTATGATTTTATAATTATGTGGGGATGGGTCAAGATAGCCGATTGAATGCAAATATAGATTATTTATACCAGGTACAAACATTTTGGGATCTAATTGATGCTTAATTTCGTATCTATGCCCACCTGTATATTCGTATATCTCAACAGTATCATTATTCATTGAATAACTGATTTTGTGGTGTAGCTCTCTTTGGCGATTATATCTGGAGCTTTCCATTAATATTGTGGTCGTAATTTTGCTGCCAGCTTCATTATAAGGAATACCAAAAAAGTCATATTCAAAAACCTGCCTCTTGTATGGGCTAATGATATCCCACATCCAACCTTCGCCTTCAACTTTTTCTGTGTTGACAATGCCAGGGTCATACTCTGTTTCGTAACCAAAGATAAAGTAATGCTCTTCTTCAAAATGAATTTTTTGGTTTACGTATTCTACGAATCTCTGCTGTGGCTGTGCCGTTTCAAAATTTCCGAACCGCAATCCTTCTTTAGTATCATCATAATATAAAAAGAAAGCTGATTCATTAGAATAAGGATCGAGCCAGGTTGTATCGCCTTTAGCACGAGAGCCGATAAAGACTATCTTATCGGAGTTGTTAAGTAATCCGTCCTGGTCATTATTTACAGCAAAATGCCTTTCTTCGCCATATTGTATAAGATGGAAAAATCGTAGTTCTTTGCCTGCAAAAGAGGGCATTACTTTTAAAATATCTTTAGCTGATAATAAAGCGATTCCATCTTTGGTAGTAGTAAGTTTTATGTAATCATTTTCTGAGTCATACCAAGTTTGCTCGCTAAGAGTTTTGTTATTGGATTTTTTGGAGCTATTTGTTTTATATAGGAAAGAAGAAAGATGATTTTTGTTTATAATATTCGGGAAGTGAATATATTCATTAGCATTATTATATTGATCATCTAAAGAAACAGCATCATCAAAATTTATAATAATTTCAAAACTATCAATTACACTCAGTTCGTTAGTTATGTAATTATATTGGTATGGCTTAATAGTAAGTATAGCAAGCGATACACCTCGCTTTGAACCAATGCGGCTGAGATTCACTTCTGTATTATTATTTTCAATATATGTTTCAGAAAACAAAGGATTTGTATCTAAAGCAAATTCTGGAATTGATATTTTTCTGGAATGATGATATTTTATTCCAATCTCTCCATGCTCAGGCACAGCAAGCATTAAACGAAATTCTTCTACAGCAAATCTGTTATTGGGACTAATCGCAGAGGATATTCCCCCGGAGAAACCAGCTTTATATAATCCGTCGTTAGTCTCAGTAAAAGATGTATTCTTTGAAATGTCAGTTATATTGATTACCAATCCGTCAGATTTTTCGCTATGATATAAATTTTGAGCTTCAACGGCTATATATGCCAAAAAGATTGTAAAAATAAAAAAAACAAATCTATTCATTTCATATTCCTGTTTTATTGTCCATATTCTTTACTCTATTAACACATTATTGATTAATAAGACACAATAATTTGCTATAATATTGTAAATTTTGATAATAATGATTGTAAATGTTAGTGTAATGAAGCAAAAAAGCCATCCCCTTAATGAGATGGCTTTCATAAAGAATAAGCTATATATCAATAATATTTATATTTTTTCGCTAACAGATTTGCCCTGCAGGAATAATGCCAGATAATCGCGGCTTCCTGCTTTGGAATCCGTTCCACTCATATTAAAGCCGCCAAATGGATGAACGTCAACGACAGCACCAGTACATTTGCGGTTAAAGTAAAGATTGCCAACGTGGAATTCTTTAGCTGCTCTGTCTAATTTCTCTCTATTCTTAGAAAATACTGATCCAGTCAAACCATAAATAGTATTATTGCCGATCTCAAGTGCATGATCGTAATCATCTGCTTTGATCACAGCTAAGACAGGACCAAAAATCTCTTCCTGAGAAAGACGGGCTTTGGGTTGAATATCTCCGAAGATAGTCGGCTCTATATAATATCCTGGCAAGTTTTCGTTTTTGTTACCACCGCAAAGCAATGTACCTTCTTCTTTGCCAATTTCTATGAATTCAAGTATTTTTGTCTGTGAGGCTTCGTTAATAACTGGTCCACAGTAATAATTCTCTGTCGGTTCGCCAGCTTTCAGCTCTTTTGTCTTAGCAACGAGTTTCTCAACAAATTCATCATATACCTTAGCATCAACTATGGCACGGGAGCATGCAGAGCATTTCTGTCCCTGAAAACCAAATGCAGAGATCATTACGTTATATGCAGCATCATCAACATCTGCTTCGGAATCAACAATGATAGAATCCTTGCCACCCATTTCGGCGATAACGCGTTTGATCCATATCTGACCGGGAGATTTTTGGGCTGCTTTAGCATTGATCCTTAGTCCAACTTCCATTGATCCAGTAAATGAGATGAAGCGGGTAAGCGGATGCTCTATCATGTAATCGCCAGCTTCGGCACCACTTGCCACAAGATAATTCAAAACGCCATCGGGCAAACCGACTTCTTTTAAAATATCAAATAGCAGGCGAGCCATCATCGGAGAGTCAGAAGATGGTTTTAGTACTACAGTATTGCCAGTAGCAATAGCAGCCGTTGTTATGCCAAGCATAATAGCAAAGGGGAAATTCCACGGTGGTATGGTAATGCCAACACCAAGCGGGATATAAAAATAGCTGTTCTTTTCGCCGGGGAAAGGAGTAAGTGGCTGCTCTTCGGCATAGCGTATTGCTTCGCGTGCATAAAACTCCAGAAAGTCAATAGCTTCGCAGGTGTCTGCTTCGGCTTCAGCAAAATTTTTGCCTGTTTCGAGTATCATCCATGCATTTATTTCAAAGCGGCGCTGCCTGCAAATCTCAGCAGCGTCAAAAAGATATTGGGCTCTTTTTTCTGCCGGCACATATTGCCACTTCTTGAAAGCATCATAAGCAGCTTTAATTGCTATATCTGCATGTTCCTTACCTGCCTTCTGGAATGTACCGATCAGTTCATCGGGGTGGGCAGGATTGTACGAGGTAGTTTTTCTTTCAGTAGAGTACTCTTTTCCATTGATAACGTTATTATACTCTTTTCCTAACATAGCTTTTACTTTGTCCAAAGCTTCCTTCTGTTTTGCAACATTTGCGGGGTCATTGAAATCACAAGGCATCAGATTTGCAAATGGTTTCATTACTTTCCTCACTCTATTGATTTATAAAAATGATATTAAAATATATACTATCAAGAAAAACAAATACTT
>CAYQTZ010000013.1:13958-17785 GCA_964420565.1 uncultured Hyphomicrobiales bacterium | reverse complement strand
TCTCGTCAGGATCAATTGTGAAATTATCTATATCTTCTAATAAAATAAAGCTTGTAGTATCGGGACCTGACAGCTCAACACCTGTGATTTCTAAGGCATCTGTACCTGTATTTTCTAAAAGCAAACAAAGAGAGTCTTTTGAAAAAGTAACACCTACCTGCCCGAAATCAACGAATTCTGTTATTAATTGTAATGATGGCTCTACTGCGTTTCCTACTATATTTTGAACTAATGTGTCATTCTGGGAAAACACGAGTATCTCTGCCTGTTTGTTTCCCACGGAAGTTGGGTTGAATCTGAACTCTACGTTCTGGCTCTCTCCCGGTAATATGGAGTATGGAGGTATCCCCGAAGCAAGCTGAAACTCGCCACTGTCGGCGCCAATGATTTTAATAGAATCTATTTCAACGTTTACATTTCCTATGTTATTAATATAAGCAGAGACAACAGAATCTTTGATAGCATCGTTTCGGACTGTACCCATATCAATATCTTTGGCACTTATTACGGGTAGAGTAATATGCCACAAAGAGTCAGATTCATCTTCCTGAATAAAGTAATTAAAAAACCAAATTCTGATAGTATTGTCATTACTGCCGCTGGCTAAACGAGTTCCGTCGGGCCGCCATGCTACTGCGCGTACCCCGGCAGTGTGCCCATATAGAGTGTTTATTCTGTTACCTGTTTCGGGGTCCCAAACGCCAATAGTATTATCATGTAAAGCTGCCGCTACTTGAAATCCGTCCAGACTCCAGCTAACGTCATTAACTTTTGCTCCGGTTTCTAAATCGTGTATTACTTCTTCTGTTTCTACATCCCATATTTTTACAGTTTTGTCCACACTGCTGCTTGCTAATCTGTTTCCGAAAGGGCTCCATGAAATAGATGTTACGTTATCTGTATGTCCGCTTAGTGTTTTCAGTAGTAATCCATTAAATGCATCCCAAATTTTTATGGTCTTTGTTGTGCTCGCAGAAGCTAATAAAGTACCATCATAGTTCCACTTCAGGTCAAGAATTTCGCCTCCTGCATCAATTTCTTTCACTAATTCACTATTAAGGGTTTCCCATAGTTTTATTTTGCTGTCGTTACTGCCACTGGCAAGATTGACACCATTCGGGTGCCAGCTAAGTGCCGTTATCCATTTATCATGAGTTCCGATATTTTTGGTGAACTTTCCCGTTTCGGGATTTAAAAGCCGGACTATGTAATCTGATTGTGCTACAGCTATCACGTCAGTGATAGGATTCCAGGAAACACCTGTATAATGAAGGTAAGAATCAATTTTGTGAAGTACTTTTCCAGTGCTTACTTCTATTATTTTTATCATTCGGTCTAATCCGTCATAAACAATTCTATTGCCTTTGGGGTCCCAGCTTATTGCCTCAACGTTTTCCATCTGTCCGTCCAATACTTGTGATCTGGTTTCTGCGGGGGCGAACTGGCTTGCTTTCATCAGACATTGATGGCTGGGTGTGTTCGGCACTTTCCAATCATGTTCTAAATTAGATGCTACTTCTGTAATTGTAGTCCACGACTTTCCTTCGTCAATGCTATATTCTAATTTCATTGTATCTGTAGGAAGAACACCCTCCCATGTGATTTTTTCAATACCACCTGCGGGGAAGTACTCACCTCCGTTAGGTCTGGTAAGCTTCAAAGTTTTATCTCCAGTCCCTGCATAAGGGAAACCGCCGGAAACATAGAAGAAGTTACCGAAGCAGGCATCGCTTATTATCTCAAATCGTGAAAATGTGAAATTCGAGTCAACAGGGGAGAAATCCAGAAAAAAGTCGAAAGATTTTCCCTTTTCAATAGTAAATGCCGAGCCGGAATAATTACTGAGCTTGAATAATTTATTGCTTGAATTAATTCTTTCTATTCTGATATCTTTATTCAATGCTTTGATAGTAAGGATAATTCTCCCTGTTTTTTCAGGTTCCACGCCGCCAAATCTTATAGAATTAGATGGGGATATATCAATGATTGACATATTGGATTTTGGCACATCATAAGTAAGCGAAGCTTCTAAAGAATATGGCAATAATCGAATGTCTGCTTTTCGTTTCAAATCGCATCCGTCGGAAAGCCATTTAATTGTGCATGGCTCGCCGCCCTGAGCTCTTTGGAGTATATTCAGGTAAACTTCCTTGGCTTCTTCTTCAGTAGTGATTTGCTCAAAATAATCGCCACCCGTCTGGATTGAGATATTCTTTAGAATCTCAGGAGCGGGATTGCCCAGCACTACGCTATAAACTACTGCATTCAGTTCATTTGCTTTCTTGATGATTTTTGATTCATTGCCGCTGGCGTGCCCATCAGTCAGGAATACAATTACTTTTTTATTTTTTGCTTTTTCGGATATCAGTAATGCTCCTGCTAATGGATCAATAAAACCAGCATCGAAATCTGTGCCGCCGCCTGCTTTCAGAGCTTGTATTGCTTCTATTAGCTTTGAGCGGTCAGTCGAGAAATCTATATTCAGAAAATTTGAAGAGTTAAATGTAGTAAGTGCACATTCGGATTTACCGAGAGGAAGAACTGATATCCATGCGTTTGCTGCAGCTTTGGCATAGTCCAGCCCCTCTCTGCTCATCGAGCCGGAAATATCTATTGTCAATACCGATGAAATAGCTTCAGGCGGCTTAACAGATGGACAGGATATTTCTAATATCTCTCGATTTTCTCCATTCTCTATAATTCCGAAATCTGATTTTTGTATATTCGGAAATGAGTTGCCGTTTTGGTCCAAAGCATAAAACTTAGCATTTATTTCAGGGTAGCTATCTATATCCAAATCAAAAAAAGACAAACTCTGGGCAAAAAGAAAACAGGGAGTAAGTATTATTATCATCAAAGCCGTTATTGAATTCTTTTTCATCAATATTCCTTTATTCTTGGTATTTTACTAATAATATTATAATTTTATATAATTAACACATAAAGACGATTTATATTTTACAAATTGGTAAGGAAGTGTTATGAATAGGATATTATTTATTTTAATTGGCCTCATGCTGCTCTCTTGCTCTGCTCCAAAGGAAATGACTGAAGAAACTTTCGAAAAGAACAAAGCGATCTGCCTTGAGAGGGCAGAGAATTTCGAAGGATTTACTCTTGGTGACTTAGTCCTGGAATTTGGCAGACCCGTCTATGAGACAACAGATATTGCTAATAATACTACAATAGTATTCAGTTGTGTAGAATCCGCTCTATTTATTCATTATACATTCAATAGGTTTGGTGAAGTCGTAAAATATGAAGTAAAGAGGACTATGCTGGCGAATTAGCTTTCGGCTATTGTGCAGAATGCTATGAAAGATAATTCACTTGAATGAAATTTCCGATAAAAAGATGCTTATAATTCTACTGCCAAGGATATTTCTCTTGATAGTTCGAAAGTCAGTAGCTTTCTGTTGAATTTTTCTGTGAAAGCAAGCTCTGGTTTCGGTAGATTCTTAGTTTTCCACAGCTCGTAAAAGGATTGTATTGCCTGCTCGATAGCGTCTGAATCTTTTGGCATTGTAGTAATAGCAACACCACACTCTTTCGTTAGTTGCTTCATCGAACCATCTGGGATGCATGCCAGAATTGGTTTGCCTGAGCCGAAATACTCATAAAGTTTGCCTGGAGTTCGTACTGTGTCGTTAAGCATTAGCCAAAGCACATCTGATTCCATCAAATTTTTTACTGTTTCGCTGTGGGGAAGATAGCCCAGACAGTTCACATTTTTTTCCAAGCCAAATTTCTTTATCATCTTTAGGTGGGGCTGACGCATTAGACCTATAAAGCGGGCTTCGACTATATCTCTTGCCTGCTTATGCTTT
>CAYQTZ010000013.1:0-13948 GCA_964420565.1 uncultured Hyphomicrobiales bacterium | reverse complement strand
CAGGAAATTAGATAATTCCTTAAAAAAATACTTTGGAGTGCGGTCATCCTGAAAAAGCCCTGAATGCGTAATAATGAATTTTTCCGGATTTGGTGCTACGCCTTCGTGCTTAGAAAAATCTTCGGGATCGTAACCGTGTGGAATTATAGTAATATCCGTATGCGAGATAAAAGGATACTTGCTAAGGAGCAATTCCTTATGCTGTCTCGTGATAACGATGATCTTCTGTGCATGATTAAGCACCAACTCCTCAAGTTTAACGTTCTTCATTTTATGAAATGGAGTTGGATGGTAATGGAAGGGGTTTTCTACCCATATATCGCGATAATCAGCAATAAATGGAACACCATATTTCTTCGACAGCTCTACGGCTACCAGAAAGCCTGTGTATGGCGGTGCTGTGGCGAATATTGCCTCTATTTCATGTTCTTTGAAGATAGTTTCGGCTTTACGCAGGGCAGGAGCTTTCCAGTTTATTTTAGAATCCGGCAGATAAATTGTCCGCAGCAAAGTGCCGCCAATCTTCTGTTTAAAATAAGATGGAAAGGGCTTTGGATTTTTTTCTAAAGTGGATTTGTTTTTTTTATATTTCCTTGCTCTGTAAATTTTTACCGGCTTATCTTCTATTTCTTGATCTAAAGTATCATCATAAGCATAATATTCATCGGGGAATGCAGTAAGCACAATGGGGTCCCAGCCGAAGTCAGGGAGATACTTCACGAACTTAAGAGTCCGCTGCACTCCACTGAGCCCCATCGGCGGGAAGTAGTAAGCAATAACTAAAACTTTTTTATTCTCCAAAACGCAAATATCCAAATGATGTATAATGCTTATTAATCCATTTCGTGGCTTATCTCGCCGCCTGTAACGTATAACGTATCATTGGTTGTCAGAGATGTTGCGATGAAACCAAAATTGACATCGAATTTATTATCTTCTTTCGTTTCTACGTCGAATTCGCCCTGAATAATCTGATCATACACAACATTATCTCCGATATGGAACGAAGTTTTGATACCGCTTGTTGCCAGATCATAAGTCAATTCCTGAAAATAATCATTGTATTCGAAGATCAGTTTATAAGTTGTGCCATTTTTGTTCATCGTGGCTGTATATTTTGATGTTATTATGCTATTAATCTCTTCTTGCGAAAAAACGGAGTTAAATGACTCGAATTTCAGACTTATAGCACCCTCGATAGTGGCTTTGGCACTTGGTGTAAATGACGGATCGTTTGTATCATCATCACATGATACTAAAGCAGCTATTAGTACTACAACTGCAAGTATAGCTGGGATCATCAATACTTTTTTCATAACACTCTCGTAAATAGTTTTACATATTCATTTCATTTAAAAAACAAATATAGCAAATATTAAGCAAACGATAAATATTCCGCCATTTTTAGTTGTAACTATAAGTTGTAGCTATCATCTGAAAACTTTTATACGAAAAATCATTCTTTGGCTATAAATCTTTGGAAAACTTTGTAAATAAAGGTAAATTGTATGTTCTGTAATAGTATATTTTTAGATGATATTATAAAAGGGTTGGAATATGTCATTCGTACCAAACACAGATAGCGAAAGAAATGAAATGCTCAAGCAGATTGGCGTGGACTCATTCGAAGATTTAATTAACAATATCCCTGAAGAAGTGCGGCTAAAAGAAGATTTGAATCTGCCGCCACAGCTTTCTGAATATGAAGCTGTAAAATTATTAGAAACAATAGCGAATAAAAACGTAACGGCAGCTTCGCATATATGCTTCCTCGGCGGTGGAGCTTACGATCACTTCATACCTACTATAGTTAGCTCCGTTTTAGAACGTCCCGAATTTAAAACTGCTTACACTCCTTATCAGGCAGAAGTCTCTCAGGGTACATTGCAGGCAATGTATGAATTTCAGTCTATGGTTTGTAACCTGACCGGGATGGATGTAGCTAACGCTTCGCTTTATGACGGCGGCAGTGCTTTGGCTGAAGCTTGCCTGATGGCTCATCAGCAGAACAAAAAGAAAAAATTCCTGATAGCTGGCTCTATTAGCCCACGATTCAGGAATGTGATAGAAACAATTTGCCAGGGCAGGGAACTCGTCTTCGAGCCAATTGCCGCAGAGGACGGCACGGCAGATCTACGGGCACTAAAAGAAGCGGCAAAAGATGATGTTTCTGCGGTAATAGTCCAGCAGCCAAACCCCTATGGGAATATTGAACAAACAGATGCCATAGGCAAAATCGCCCACGATTGTGGAGCTTTATATATTGTTTCTGTTGACCCATTATCTCTTGGCATACTGACACCTCCCGGAGAATATGATGCCGATATAGTTACAGGCGAAGGACAGGGACTTGGCATACCGCTTAGCTATGGCGGACCTTATCTTGGGTTATTCGCAGTAAAACAGAAATTTGTAAGGAAGATACCGGGTAGAATAGCTGGCGTAACAGAAGATGTCAATGGCGATAGAGGTTATGTGCTTACTTTACAAACACGCGAGCAGCAAATAAAACGCGAAAGAGCTACATCAAACATCTGCACCAATCAGGGCCTTTTCATGCTGGCTGCAACTGTTTATATGGCTACTATGGGCAAGCAAGGAATAAAGGAAGTGGCTAACCAATCTTTCCAGAAAGCTCAGTATCTGGCTTCTAAGATTAAAGAAATACCAGGTTTCTCGCTGCTGAATGACAAGCCATTTTTCAAAGAGTTCTTAGTAATTCCTCCTGTCCCGGCTTCTGAGATAATAACAGAAGGCAACAAGCAAGGAATATTACCAGGTATAGATACATCGCGGTTTAAAGATTGCAAGCACGGATTGTTAGTCGCTGTAACCGAAAAACGTAGTAAAGAAGAAATGGATAGATACGTTGAGTTTTTGAAGACTTTTGCTAAATAATATTAGAGCAAAGCATTTATTATGATCAAAGATCTTTTCCTTTCAGTTAAGGAGAGCCCGATACGAAGACGGAGATTGATCTATGCCTTGATTGGCATACTGGTGCTTTCTTTCGTGTTGTTTTCGGATTCAGGACTTATTAATCGTTTTTCCTTAGAGAGCGAAAAAAGTGAACTTAAGCTGAAAATAATTCATGCGAAGAGTAGAAAGGATTCTCTGAAAAACAGAATAGATGTTTTAAATTCTGATGACAAAGAAATAGAAAAAGTTGCCCGCGAAAAATACGGGATGAAAAAAAAGGGCGAAACTATATATTTAATTGAAGAAAATTCTGACAATAAATAAAAGATGATCTTATGTATATCGGCATTGATCTGGGAGGAACAAATCTTAAGTCAGCCGTCGTTGACGAAAACGGACTGATAGTCCACAAAAATATGCAACCGACGAATGCTGACAAGGGATATGATTACGTAATAAATAATCTTAAAAATTCTATTTCAACCCTTTTGAATGCTTATAAAGGAATCGAATCCATCGGAGTAGGTGTGCCGGGGGTTGTTAACCACGAAGGAACTATACAGGTTGCACCAAATTTGCACGGATGGAAAGATGTGGCATTAAAAAGTATTCTCAATAATGAATTCCATCTGCCCATCGCAATTGATAACGATGCCAACGCAGCAGCTATAGCAGAGTTTGAGCTTGGCGCTGGCAGAAATGACGATTCATTTATATATGTAACGCTTGGAACGGGTGTCGGCGGGTGTATTATCTTTAAGCGGGAGATTTTTCGGGGTGAAACTGGCGGAGCTGGCGAGATAGGGCATACAATTATTAATGCCAACGACAAAATAAATGCCGAAAAACCTTATAGAACGGGTATCGTTGAAGAATACGCTGGCAGAAATCAGATCACTGAACTCGGCAATAAAATTATAAGCCAATATCCTGACTCTTTGCTTCATCAGTATGACAGGCCGGACCCGTATTTCATTACTCAGGCTATAGAGGACGGGGACAAAGCTGCTCGGTTAGTATTCAGTCAGGTTGGTTATTACCTCGGTATAGGACTTTCTACTGTAGTGAATATACTGGATATTTCCACATTGATATTTGGCGGCGGCATATCGCTGTCGCATCATGTTTTACTCGATACTGCCTTAGCCACAATAAAACAAAGGGCTATGCCTTCTATTGCGTCGAGGATTAATTTCAAAGAAGCAAAATTCACAAAAGATGCAGGCATAGTAGGTGCTGCTATGCTCGGAAAAAATTCAATTAGCAGAAAGGCTGAATAATGCAGGAAATGATCAGAACACAAAATGCGCCACAGCCTATTGGTCAATATTCTCAAGCTATTAAAGCTTCAGGCAGTATGATCTATGTTTCTATGCAGATACCTATTACTCCATCAGGCGAAATGGTGGTAGATGAGATACAGCCCCAAACAAGACAAGTAATTGAGAATATAGAAGCAATCATTAAGGAAGCTGGAGGGACTCTGAATAATGTGGTGAAAATTATGGTATATATGTCAGATCTGACTAATTTTACTATGATGAATACTGTTTACGAAGAGTATTTCAACGAAAGCAAGCCTGCACGCGGAGCAGTTCAGGTTTCGGCAATTCCTAAGGGGGCTTTGATTGCTATGGACGCTATTGCCGTTTTATAGCTTTCTGCGGCTCTACGGATCTAACAAGAATGGATAATGGCAACGGTCAGCATAAGACCTTGATTATATGAGACTTCCCCGCTTAAGAAGAGGGTGCCGAGGGGTATTTCCATAAAATATATCCTATTTGATTCGTATTTGATTAGAGTACATTGAATATGAACTTCTTAAATATAGATTTATAACTAACAATCGAAAGCTATTATGCCTCAGAAATCAAATTTTAAAACTGAATATAAAGATAATAAATCCTTTCGGATCAACAAATTCATCGCTGATTGCGGAGTATGTTCACGCAGAAAAGCCGACGAATTTATAGCCCGCGGATTAGTAAAAGTAAATGGGAAAGTCGTTACCGAGCTTGGTACAAAGGTGTTTAGAAGCGATTTCGTTACCGTAAAAGGAGATCCCGTTAGCATAGACACAAAGAATGTCTATATAGTGCTGAACAAACCTAAAGACACAATTTCTACAACGAATGATGACTTAAACCGCAAGACAGTGATGGATATAGTGAAATCGAAATTCCGCATTTATCCTGTAGGCAGATTGGACAGAAATACTACGGGTGTGCTGATATTCACTAATGACGGCGAACTGGCGAACCGCCTTATGCACCCCAAATATAAAGTTGTTCGCCAGTATCAGGTAGAGCTTGACAAACGCGTTACTCTTGATCACGCTAAGCAAATTGCTCTTGGAGTTAAGCTCGAAGAAACGGTAACTGCTCCATGCATTGTTTTTGTCAATCCTTCAAATCAGCATCAGGTGCAACTCGAATTGATTGAGGGCAAGTACCGCGAGATACGTCGTATGTTCGAGAAATTTGGCTATGACGTAAAGAAGCTGAACAGAAAGATGTATGCAAATATTTCTACAACAGGACTGCCACGCGGCAATTTCAGGCATCTTACTTCAAGAGAAGTAGAAATACTAAAAAAGTTAGTCGGATTGAAGTAAAAAGGAAATTCAGAGATACTCTTTGCTGGCAAACTAAAGATTCGTATAAATCTGTTGTGTTTATGGTTCTATTCACCCCTCTTTTTTGTTATAGCATTCAGTGGTCAGTGGTCAGTGGTCAGAGTTCAGCGGTCAGTGGTCAGGATTCAACATTTAGCGACCAGCCTAAAAGCTTGGTATTATTGAACTTCCCCTCTTGCATGAGTGGACCGAGGGGGTGTTTGTGAAATAGTATATATAAAGCCGATCCCTAACCGGTCCTCCCTTACAAGTCCCGACTTGTCGGGAAAAGAAGGACATAGAGAGATTTTCTTTGGTTTTGGAATGGACTTATATTATGGAAATTAATTAATTTTTAATAATTAACAAATTATCGTAGATTTGTAATCTATATATTTGATATAAAAGGAATTCACTATTTAATGATTGTAAGGAAGGAAGCGGAAATGAAGGGGAAGAACAATTATCTGTTTACATCCGAATCCGTAGCCGAAGGACACCCTGATAAAATATGCGATCAGGTTTCTGATGCGATTCTTGATGCAATGCTTACTGACGATCCGTTAAGCCGAGTAGCCTGCGAATGTTTCGCTTCTACTGGGATGATACTTGTAGGCGGCGAAATTACTACGAAAACGTATGTTGATCTCCAGGATATAGTGCGCAATGTGATACGCGACATTGGTTATACAAAAGCTGGTTATAGATTCGACTCGAGCTCATGTAGTGTAATAAATGTGATTAATCACCAGTCTCCCGATATTGCTATGGGTGTGGATACAGGTGGCGCTGGCGATCAGGGTATGATGTTTGGTTATGCCTGCTCTGAAACTGTTGAGCTGATGCCTGCTCCTATTATGTATGCTCATAAATTAGTCATGAAAATAGCAAATATCAGAAAGAATAATTGCAGTTTGATGCCGTATCTGCGCCCAGATGCTAAATCTCAAGTTACTGTAGAGTATAACGAGAAGAATGAAGTGCAGCGCATTGATACCGTCGTAATTTCTGTACAGCACGATCCTGATGTGAAGCAGGACGATCTGAAACATGACATAATAGAAAATGTGATCAGCATTGTAATGCCTAAGGATTTAATAGATAAGAATACGAAATACCATATAAATCCAACAGGCAAATTCGAGATTGGCGGTCCTCACGGCGATACTGGGCTTACCGGTAGAAAAATTATCGTAGATACTTATGGTGGTCGAGCCCCGCATGGTGGTGGTGCTTTTTCGGGCAAAGACCCAACGAAAGTTGACCGCTCTGGCGCTTATGCAGCGAGGCATCTGGCAAAGAATATTGTCGCTTCTGGCATTGCCGGAGAGTGCACTATTCAGCTTGCTTATGCTATTGGAGTTGCGAAACCAGTATCTATCCACATTGATACTCACGGAACGTCTAAGATAAAGGATTCGCAAATCGCAGAATATATTATAGATAATATAGACCTGACTCCCGACGGTATTATCTACCGGCTGGGTTTACGCAAGCCAATTTATAGAGCTACGTCAGCTTATGGACATTTTGGCAGAGAAGAATTCCCATGGGAAAAATTAAGTCTGGTCGATATTTTTAAAGAAAAATTCGCATAATCAATATTTTATAATAATAAATTTAAGGATAGAATCATGGCTAATTACCCACCAAAAAATTCGAAGGGTAAATTCGACGAGGTAGAAGGTAAGTACTGCGTTCGCGATTTAGGACTCGCCGAAGATGGAAGAAGGTTAATAGATTGGGCAGAATCCAGAATGCCCGTTCTAATGGAATTAAGAGAAATGTATGCAAAAACGAAGCCATTTGCAGGATATAAGATATCTGGCTGCCTGCACGTAACTAAAGAAACTGCTGTGCTTATAAAAACATTTCAGGAAGCAGGAGCCGAAGTATCGTGGTCTGGCTGCAATCCGCTTTCTACTAATGATTCAGTAGCGGCAGCTCTCGCAGACCAAGGTATTTCAATTTTTGCCTGGCACGATAACGGAGATGATTTTTACTGGTGTATAGAAAGAACTATCGACAATCCGCCGCATCTAACTCTTGACGACGGCTGCGATTTGATAAATACAGCACATGAAGATCACCCAGATATGGCTAAGGATTTTATTATTGGTGGTACTGAAGAAACAACAACGGGCATTCAGCGACTTCGCGCCAGAGCCAAAGCCGGCAAGTTGTTTTACCCGGTTTATGCTGTAAACGATATGGAAACCAAATGGGATTTTGATAATGTTTATGGTACTGGTCAATCTACAATAGATGGTATATTGAGAGCTACATCCGTTCTGATCGCGGGGAAGAACTTTGTAGTGGCGGGCCACGGGCATTGCGGTTCTGGTGTGGCAAAAAGAGCTAAAGGCCTTGGCGCAAATACTATTTGTACAGAAGTAAAAGCTACTGCTGCATTGAAAGGAACATTAGAAGGGCACGAAATAATGACTATGGAAAAAGCTTCTGCCATAGGCGATATTTTCGTAACGGCTACAGGAGTGAAAGATGTGATCCGTAAATGGCATTTTGAATCTATGAAAGATGGTGCTATTGTATGTAATACTGGGCATTATGATGCCGAAATAAATATTCCTGAACTTGAGGAGATTGCTGAGAGCAAGCGTACTATACGTCCAAATTGCGAAGAATATATGCTAAAGAATGGCAATAGGATATATCTGTTAGCAAAAGGCAGATTAGTTAATCTGGCTGCTGCCGAAGGTCATCCATCAGAAGTCATGGATATGAGTTTTGCCAATCAGTTCATGTCTCACCTGCGTTTGGTGGAGCTTCACAAAAAAGGTGAGAAGCTTCCTTTAGAAGTTTTAGAGCTACCCGAAGAGCAGGACCAGTTTATAGCTAAAACAAAATTAAGATCTATGGGTACTGATATTGATAAGTTAACTGCCGAGCAGAGAGCGTATATTGATGATTATAATGCAGGTACCTGATCTTCTATTAAATGCAATATAGTATATATAATAAAAATGCCCTTTAGTGATTAATGAACTAAGGGGCTTTTATTATTTATAGGATATTTTTTAGATTATCTTTTGATGTAAATTTTTCCTATTATCGGGTCTTCTTTAGATATTGATTCAATTTTTTCAATATGATCGGGCTTAAGTACAATGCCCGAAGGCAAGAGCTTATGCCCAGAATTGGAAACAATATTGGTAGATAGCTGCATTCCTACATCTAATTCTTTGATTGGTATTGGAGTGCTTAAGCCGCCTTCGTTTTTGCTTGCTAAGTATTGTTCATAGAGGACCACTATTCTGTGGTCATAAAGTCTTTTATTCTCCCGCTCTAATAATTCGATGACTTTGTAGGGTTGTTTGCCCTGAGCGAAAATATTTTCGTAGTCAATGCATACGCGTAGAATTCTAGATGCAACAGGTATCTGCTGTTGCTGGATTTTCTCGGGGATACCACTACCGTCATAATTCTCATAGATATGATAAAGCGCTAATGCAACATTTTCGTATCCTTTAAGTGGTTCTATTAGTTCACGGGCAAAAACGGGAACTAAGGACATAGTTTTATTTCTTTCCTGTCCGTTTTTTAGCACAGGATCGGAAATATTTTTATCTTGCAGAAATAATTTACCAACAAAACACAGAGATGCGGCGTTTACAACATCTTTGATATTTACCTCTTCATAATTGCTAAGCTCTTTGGCGAGCCAGGTAGCGGTTTGTGCAATTCTCTCAATTACTTTGCTTAATTCAGGTAGTCTTATATCAAGGAATTTAAGCAGCATTCCTTTGATTTTATCGCTGGTTTCGTCTATTTCCTTGCGAAGTTCCTTTTCTCTATTTTTATAATTGTTTATTTCTTCGAGATTTGAGACATGGTCTATTGCAAGTTTTATTTTAGCAATTAGATTGTCTATAGTAAAAGGATTATTGAGGAAATCGTCAGCTCCGCTCTGAATTGCTTTTAGGTTTAATTCCTTTTCGTTCTTACCAGTTATTATAATCAAATGAATTGGTTTATCTTTAAAATCAGTTTGAACTTTCTTAGCTATCTGAAAACCGCTAAAGCCGGGAGCATTCATGTCTGCTAAAAAAATAAGTGGCAATTTATTTTTTTCAAGAAACTCTAAACCAGTAATTCCATCCTCACTGCCATTGATCAATGATTGGGGAAAAACTTTTCTGATGATGGCTTCAATTGTTTGCCGGGTCTTAGTTTCATCAGTTAATATGAAGAATGAATATTTTGTCATATTTATCTCAATTTTTGTTAATCCATAAAATAATGCTTTTCTATATCAATTACAAATATTAATATTTGTATCGGCAGACTTTTTTTAATATTTATAGATTTCTAACAATTTTTTAATTTGCATTTGATATATTTACAACTTCTTTCTCTATAACGAAAAATAAGGGAGTTACGAGGATTGTAAGTGAAACTATAATTTCGCAGTATTTTGAAAGTATATCAGAAAAATTCCACCCCGACCTTCCCCAATCGGGAGTGATTCTCAGTTATAGAATTTTGCAATAGTCTTTTGTTATATATCATCGGAATTCCCGGCACCACTCAACCTTTTCATTTTCATACAAGCCTGCAATAACCAAAAAATTTCTGATTTGATGGAATAGGGAGTTTAATCATTCAAAGGGATCACTACACCGAATGTAGATCCTTTGCCTGGTGTGCTGTGAAGCTCTATGTTGCCTTGTAATGTTTCCACGCAGCCTTTTAATATTGATAATCCATAGCCTGTGCCTTGAATACTCTCAACATTCTTACCGCGGAAAAATGGGTCGAATACATATTTTTTATCCTGAGGCAATATCCCTATGCCGTAATCTGTTACTTTTATAGTCAGTTTATTATCAGTATTATCCAGAGTCATCAGGACAACTTCAGCCGATGGCGAATATTTAACTGCGTTTGACAAAAGATTGGTCAAGATATACCTCAGTAATTTGGGATCGGTTACTATTTCTCTTTGCTTCAAATTTGTTTTGATTTTAATATTGTGAGTATTCTTATATGCTAATGACACTTCGTCCGATATCGTTTTGCAGAATTCCTCAATATCAATTTGTTGATTATTGATATTCACACGGTTAGTCTCTATTCTACCTACCATCAGGACATCTTCGAGCAAGTTGACCATAACCTTTATCTGCGATTTAATTTTATTGATGTTATCGTCGAATTGCTTGCCATCGCGAATAATTGACAATATCTCAGTTGCAGAAAGAATTACTGTAAGCGGAGTGCGGTATTCGTGAGAGATCATTGAAACAAATCGGGATTTCAATTCATTTAATTCCTTTTCCTTTTGATAAGAAAGAGTAATATCTTCCTTAGCTTTTATCAAACCCTCCTCCGCAAGTTTTCTTTTCTCAATTTCTGATCGCAGATCGCTGAGAATTTTTTTCAGTTGATCATTTTTTTTGATAAGCTCTTCTTCGTGTTGTTTCTTTTCTTTATATCTTTTATAAAAAAGGTATGATATCACTGAACCAGTAATTAAAACAATAACTATAACGATCAGCAGTGTGCGGGATTCAATGTCCTTTTTCTCGAGCTCTAATTTCTGGATCTTGAAATCTTTTTGTAGTATTTGAATTTCTTTATTTTTTTTATCAATCTGGTAATTAACAAGAATATCGGAGAGTTTTTCCGTATTTTCAACGAGCTCTGAATCTCTTAATTTATAATATAACTCTTGATAATACAAAGTTCTCTCATAGTTCCCCATTGTTTCATAAGCTTCAGAATAGTTCTTATACGCTTGTCTTAGGTTTTCTCTGTAATTGTTATCTCTCGATATTCTAATACAGCTATCTAAATAATCCATGGCTTTTTGGGGTTGCTTCATATCAGTGTACAGGCTGGCAAGATTATTAAACGTAGAGCTAATTCCTTTTTTATCGTTCATTTCCACTTTAATAACCAAAGATTTTTCCAGATAATCCAAAGCATTTTTAAAATTCTCTTTATTTTTATGCAAATGACCTAAATTATTATATGAAACAGATATGCCATCCTGCGAGCCTAATTCCTCTTTTATCTTCAGAGATTTCAGATAGTAGGACTCTGCTTTTTCTATATCATTTAGATTTTCGTATGCATTGCCTAAGTTATTATAGGATTTAGAGACTCCATCTTTATCGTCAATTAATTTATAATTCTCAAGTGCAATATTAAATCTCTCAATAGCTTTATTGTTATTTTTAATTCTTACTAAGATAGTACCAATATTATTATTACAAGCTGCAATTCCTTTGTAATACTCGTCTTCAGTATAGAATGACAATGCCTTTGTCAAATGCTCAAGAGATTTATCGAATTCCTCAGTTCTTTTATAGGCAACACCAAGATTGTTATGCACCATGGCAATATTGCTTTTATTTTTTGTTAGATTATTATATTTCAATGACTTATAAAAAAATCCGATTGCAGATTTTGGATAATGCCAAACCATATAGATCAATCCAATATTGTTATATGAGTCAGCTGCCTGCTCGTAATCCTTGGACTCTACTTCATAAAGAACAGCTTTATTGTAATAATAAAATGCACTATCTAAATTATCTTGCAAATGATAAGTTAAGGCAATATATTTTAAAGATTCACCAAAATATTCTAATAAGTTATATGATTCTGCAATTCTATAAGCCCTATATGCATAATGTCTTGACTTGCTAAAGTCTAAATTGTAATATATCTTTGTTAGTTGCATTAGTGGCTCTATCTGCTTTTCTTCGCTCAATGATTTAAGTTTTACTTTCAGGCTGTCGATACTTGAATTGCCAAATGATATTTGACAATCGATAATTAGCAATAACATTAGATAAATTATTGGATTCAATAGTAGTCTTTTTATACTGAATTTCATTATTAAAATATTTCTTTGATTATTCAAAACAATTATTTATCTTTGAAAGTACAAAATACGAAAATATAGATTATTAACAATATTTGATTTGACATAATTCACCCCAATATCTAAATAAACACCCCAATATCAATTGAATTAAGAAAACTAAACTACTAAAAATGAATGAATTTTAATACATTAAATCATTTTCATTAAAATTCTATCATTTTAGATATTTTATTAATTAATTATTAGGGTGTTATTATGTTTAAAAGAATCTCTCAAATCTCGATGGCAATCCTTATGATTGCTCTGATTTTCTCCGCTTGCAACAGCGACAGGTCAAATGTTGTTAATGGTAATGATATTGATTTCAATATCAAAAATGCTAACGGCAGCACGCTTTATCCCGAAGATCTTTTATATTCAGATCATCATGAATGGGTGAAAATTGACGGCAATGATGCCATTGTTGGTATTACACAATTTGCTGCTGACAAGTTCACATCTGTAACTTTTTTCGAAAACGGCATCACTGAAGACGAAGAGGATTTAATTATGGCAGGGCCAAAACCCAAGCCAGACACTGCAGCTAAAGCAAAAGGTGAAAAGCTCGTTTGGCCTATTCTCGCTCCGGTCGGTGGTCTGCATGGGGGATCAAATCCTTTACTTGACAACGATCCTGACTTGATGAGACGTGACCCTTATGGTAATGGATGGTGCGTAAGGATTAATAATTTCAATATTGAAGATCTCAATTATCTTATGAACTCCGTTGACTATGAAGCTTACATTGAAACCATCGAAGAATGATTTTTTGTTTAATATTCTTTTTTTTGAATAGACATAATTATCTTAAACGAAGAAAAGCTGCCCATCATGATATTATGACGGGCAGCTTTTTGTTTAATATTTACTATCTATTTAGATACAACTACTGATCTGGTCTCTGTATAAGGTCCGGATTGAATCCTAACCAAATAGACACCTGAAGGTATATCCGATAAAGGAATCGAAATATTATATTCTCCCGGTTCGAGCACTTCATCAGTAAATAATCTGATCCGCTCGCCCATTGTATTGTACATCTCTATAGTAGTACTTGCTTCGAGCCCAATACCAAAATCAATCTCAAAATTAGAGTTAGCAGGGTTCGGGCTTAATGCCAGCGAGTACTGTACATTACCTGGAACAACCAAGCGACCCTCGGCAAAGCATATTTTTTCTATTTCCAACTCAAGCAATGCTTCATAATCCACTTCGCATTCTCCCTGTACAGATTTGATAGTAACAGGAGTATTCTTGGACTCACCAAGGAATACCTTATATTTATATTCAAGCACTTCTCCCTCGAAAGGAGTAGCGAGAACACCATTTCCTACAAATGATGCTACACCCTGGTCATTATAAGAATCGGTAAATGTCCAGCCGTTCAAACTTGATTTAGCGGAGCCATTAATATACTGAAGAATAAATGGATTCGCAGAGGCGTTCACATATAGTTCAGTTATATCATAAGATAGCGCAGGAATCTGAGCATAAACAGGTACCTTGATTGTTTCATC
>CAYQTZ010000012.1:0-17840 GCA_964420565.1 uncultured Hyphomicrobiales bacterium | reverse complement strand
AGGAAGTAAGAAAGTTAGAAAGTTAGAAAGTTAAAAAGTTTGAAAGTTTAAGTATTAAGAATTGGTGGCTGGTGGTCGGTGGCTGGGAAGAGGAAGGCATCCCCAAATCGGAGTTTGGGAATGAGAAAAGTGCATTCCCAAATCGGAGTTTGGGAATGAGGAGTCTAGGAGCGAGGATCGGGATCTATGACAAGAGATGGACTTTTATCTTACTTCCCCGCTTCGTAAGAGGTGGAATCACCTCATAGCCAATATTAAAAATCATAACCAAGCGAGAAGAGATATTGTGGCTGAGACCAGCCGCTATATTCGTTTCGCCAGGCGATGTCAAGTTTAAGCGGCAAGCCAAGTACGTAAGATCTAATACCGATTCCTGAGCTCATCAGCATATTATTCGGTCTGGCATTGCCGTTATCGTCAATTACTGCGGCTTTGAAATTATCAAATGTGCCGTTCCAAGCTCCGCCTATATCAAAGAATATTGAACCCATTATACTCTGGAATAATATCGGCACGGGGCCTGCAAGCAATGCTCTGAACAGCGGGAAACGAAATTCGGCATTACCAAGAAAATATCTTGTTCCTTTTATTTCACTTACTGCCCAGCCACGGAGAGGCATCATGAATTGCATGAAGGCAAAATCCTCTGGTTCTTCGAAGGGAAGATACCCACCCTGGAATCTGTGGTTTATCCAGTTCTCTGTGCCGCCAAGGAAAAAGCTGCGAGGATCGGGACCCAAGCTTGCTCCGCCGGAAACCCTGAAAGCCAGACTCATGTAATTTGTTATTGGGAAATATCTTCGGTAATCGCCAGTAATAGTCATAAAGCCTACACCATCGTCGCCAAGCTTGGGTGTGCCTTTGAAGCCAATATTGTATCTTGTACCTTTGACAGGTGCAAAAGCTCCGTATAACACATCGTCGTGGACATAGGCTCCTTCGGGCACGAACAGCATTCGAGTAGTTGATATGGAGCTGGGTTTGTCAATATTTTCCATATATAGATTCAGCCAATTTATACCCCATTCCACCCTGTTGAACAAGTCGAAGGGATATGATGCCTTTATGGAAGCTCCAAAATTCCTGAAGCGGAAAAGTGAATCTCTTAATGTATATTTATCGGGACGGAATACAAATGCGGAGCTGTGGAAGCCGCTGAAATGATAATCTATTATGTTGGGCATATAAGCATAGCCAGCAAAGAAATTACTGTTTCTAAGGTCTATCAGCAGGTTTGCCATTAGAAATATCTGATGATCCCCCAGAATATCGCTAAAAAGCATTTGAGTAACTCCCTGAAATCCGAAATATGTGCTATATCCAGGATTGCCAAGTATCAGATCAGGAGTGAACTTTAGTTTATAATCCTTCTCGGCAAAAGTTGTGTCGCCGTATGTACTGCCCGTAATGCCAATATTTTCATCTATCTCGATTTTCTCTTCTGCATCAGGATTTGGCTTTACTACTTCCTGACGTGAAAAATCTATTTCAAAATCTCCGTAGCCTACTATTTCTTCTTCTGTATCTTCAATTTCTTTTTCTATTTCTTCTTCAGCTAATTCTCTTAATGCTTCTTGTTTATCTAACTTTTCTGCCATGAATTTGGTTAATGGCAAAGAATCTAAACCCAGATCTTTGGCGAATGGTGAGCGTATCAGGAACATATCATAGCCGCCATCTATCTGTGTAGTAAAGAGCAATTTATTGCCTGAAGGGGTAATGGAAAGCTGAGTTATGCCCGTAAGCGAATTTGTCTTTGGTTTTGTAGTGCCGTCCGAAAGATTAAGCTCCCAGATATTTCCAATTCCATTTTTGTCTGTGGCGTATAAAAGTTTTTTGTCGTCAGGATGCACAGCTATTGATGTCTTGCTGAAATTAGGTTCCCTTGTTAATCTGCGAATATTATTAGTAGTCAGATCAAATTCAAAAATGTCTCTTTGGTAAACGTCATAGTTCCACAGTTTATAATCTTCGGGTGTGAAATCGCCTGAAAGATTGTCGCCGCGATCAGATACAAAATATATTTTATCAGCATTATTCGACCATTCAGGAGTATAATCAGAAAAAACATCATTTGTTAATTTGCTCAATTCATCGCTGTCCATATTATATAGGAATACATCGCTCTGGTTCATAGAATCTGCTATAAATATCAATCGATTATCAACAGGCGACCAGTTGACAGAAGAAATGGAAGTAAGCCCAAAAGTCAACTTTTCATAATCGGAGCTTTCAGCATCAACAATAAAAATGGCATCCTCTCCGCCTGACTTGGCAGAGATGGCGAGTTTAGTCCCTTGTGGGTTCCATGATATTCCTGGCGTCAACAGATTCAGGTCTTCGAAATCCTGACTTCTGAAGCTGCTTACTAATTCCTCAGCGTCTTCGGGCTTTTCCAAATCCATGACCATTATTTTGAAAATACCGTTTCTGTCAGAGATGAATGCGGCTTTCTCTCCGTCAGGAGATATTGCCGGAGAGGAATTATAGAAATTATGTAATTCTTCGTGATCAGTTATTCGCCTGGCATAATCCTTAGGATTTTCATATCTCTCAATGTCAGGCCAATAGTATTTTTTCAAAGCGTCCTGCCATTCCTCCGAGAAATCTTCTAAATCCATTTGGAATGTAAATTTAAAAGCTCTTTCTACGTTCCCATAAATTTTTAATTTATTGATAAGCTCGCTAATTCTTTCCCTGCCGTATTTTTTAGCTACATACCAGTAAAAGGTCTGTCCGCCCCTATAAGCATAGTAACCGTAAAGTTGACTCAAGGTAGGTAAATTGCCACCAAGAGCCAAATCCCGCATAAACATATCTGTATCAGTATCCATACCGCCGATGCTGCTAAACTCACAGATACCTTCGTTCATCCAAAGCGGAATGTTTATCATATTACCACTCGTGAAAGCAGATTGGATAGAACCGCCGTAAAACATTTCGTTAATTACAGCATGAACCAGCTCGTGGCGTATTACGTGATGCAACTTGGAATAATCTCCTTGGAAGGGAACTACTACACGATTTTTGAACAGCTCAGTTACACCACCAACGCCTTCAGGCATAAAGGAACTGATCACGTTTGTTTGCTGAAATTGATTATGGCTATTGTAAACAATAATATTCAATCGTTTATTGACACGATAATTCAAAAGCTTTTGGATATCAGTCAAAGCTCTTTCTGCTGTTATAGCAGTATATTCAGCAAGGTATTTGGCCCCGTCGTGATAATATATGTTGAAATAATTAGATTCTATAAATTTCCAGTCAAACACCTGGTACTGCACTTTATTTTTGCCAAACTGACCGAATAAGGGGGTTGCGGCAAGTGAAATAATAAGTATCAGTAGTATATATTTTTGCCTTTTCATTCTTTACTCCAAATTCTTTAATATTTCTATTAGATTACAAATAAATATTATAATAGACAACTCTTGTAAATCTTAGACGCATTAAATTAAATAAAGTTTATGAAAAAATTAGAATAATCACATAAAATAAGATTTAAAGTAATAATGAAGCGAATTGGGTTCGCTTTTTTTTGATAGATTACAACTCCAGAACGAAAAATTATGGAGTTAGATAGAATAGATAACAAATGATGACCTTGCGATATTTTTCATATATTTCAAAATTATTGAGAAGTGATAGCTTGATGTACAATCTTTGTAACTCCATTCTTCTATATTATTGATCCTATATGTCTGATATTGTGCTAAAGAGTTTTGCTAATAGGTATTGGCACTCTAATTGATTTTTATTAATTTGAGTTATTATAGAAATGTAAAAAATTCAGTATAGTAATAATTTGCATATAAAAAAATAATACTATGAACGACAAAATAATTAAAGTACTTAATAAATTATCTGTTCTGCTGCTTTTGAAAGGTGAGAATATTTTTAAGGTCGCCGCATATAGAAATGCTGCTGAAATCATTAAGTCCCAAAATATTGACATTCAGGAAGCTGTCCGTAATAATACACTCGGCTCAATCAAAGGTTTCGGCAAAGCATTACAAGAAAAGATAACAGATTATGTACAAAACGGAGAAATGCAATACTACAAAAAACTTATTGCCGAAATTCCTCCAGGACTAATTGAGTTAAATAAAATTTCCAATATTGGTCCCAAAAAAGCAAGAGAGCTTTATTATAAACACAATATTACTGATCTTGACGAACTCGAAGATGCTGCTAAAAGCGGAAGATTAATCAAAATCAAAGGATTTGGCGAAAAAAGCAATGAAATTATTCTAAACAGTATTCAGCACCGGAAAGCTTCTCGTGGCAGGTTCCTGATGCATTTATCTCAGGAAGAATCCCATAGGATCTTGACTTTTATTGATTCGCTCCCTTCTGTAGATCGTGTTTCTTTGACTGATATTAACAGACGTTTTGCCGATACTATTGACAATCTGAATTTCATTACCTCAACTAATGACCCCGAGTATCTGGTAAACAATATAAAACAAGAATTCTTCCCTGTTTATTCCGATTCAGTGATAAGAGGCAAAACACCTTCGGATATTCCTTTAAAAATTATAATTTCAAACGAAAAGGATTACGTACTTAAGCTCCATGAATCTACAGGCTCGGGCAAATACCTTGAAAGATTCAATCAAATATTATCTCAAAAAGGATATAGCGTTATCAATGATCGCTTGATCCACAATGGACAAGAAATTGAGCTCAACAGCGAAAAGCAATTATATGAAATCCTTGACATACAATATGTAGAACCGGAGCTAAGAGAAAGACCGGAAATATTAAACAAAGCTATCCTCAAAGAAATACCAGAGCTTATAGAAATGCAGGATATGAAAGGTATGATCCACGTCCACTCGAATTGGTCCGACGGGGCACATTCAATCCGCGAAATGGCTATCGAAGCCAAAGCAATGGGTTATTCGTATATTGTAATGTGCGACCACAGCCGCTCGGCATCCTACGCCGGTGGGCTTACCATAGAGCAGGTAGCCGAACAGCACGAAGAGATTGACCAGCTCAACAGCGAAATATCGGGCATTAAAATACTCAAAGGAATAGAATCTGACATCCTTGCGGATGGTTCGCTTGACTACCCGGTAGATATATTAAAAAAATTCGATATTGTAGTCTCTTCAGTTCATTCTCATTTTAATTTGCCCAAAAAGGAAATGACCAAAAGAATAATCTATGCACTGATGAGCCCTTACACCACTATACTCGGTCACCCTACGGGTCGTCTTCTTTTAGCCCGCAAGGCATATCCTATAGATATGGATGAAATAATAAAAGCAGCAGCCGATAATGGCAAAATTATCGAAATAAACTCGAATCCATACCGTCTCGATTTATCGTGGGAAAACGCTATGAAGGCAAAAGATATGGGAGTTAAAATTGCAATTAATCCAGATTCTCACGAGACAGAGACAATGAAAGAAGTATATTTCGGTGTTCAGATTGCCAGGAAAGCTGGACTGACTAAGAATGACGTGGTAAATTGTTTGAATTATAATGAATTTATGTCAGATATTGTTAATAAATAATAAGATTGATTATGAAGATATTGCTTTTATTGGTTTTAATTATGTTCAATCCGCTCATATCTCAAGATAATATGGTAGAGCTTCCCCCGGAAAAAATTGAAAAACAACGAATAATGATAGCTAACGCATATTTTGGAGAAAATGCAAAACAGATTGATCAGAGCAAACTCGAGGCAGCTGTTACTTTAGCCTCAGCTCTTTCAGATAAGTATTATTTAATACCGGGTACAAAATTGGATTCTACAGCAAAAGTGATGAGGTCCTTAGGCGAAGAGCCAACTGCCCTCTCAGTTGCAAACAGATTGAATGTTCAAAAAATACTCTTTTTTAACGTAAATATGTTCCAAAGGATATTAAGAGTTGGCGTTACCGCTACTCTATCGGACAGCACAAACTACCAAACAGAGGGCGAAGGATGGTCGGCTATCAGATATTTAAGCAAAAAGGACGACAAACCGATGATAGATCCTGCATTACTAACAGCAGTGCAAAGAGCTTTCGCCGATATGGACAACGATTCACTGATGTACGACAAAGCCGAAGGCTCTTTCCGTGTTTATCCTGCCGAGCCGCTTGTAATCGGTCCTATTGACTTTATAGACGATGACGATCTGCCCGATTGGGAGATATTCGACACAAAAGAGGTGTATTCTTTTGATGCAATAGAGACGATATTCGAGCAAACAATAAAGGACCCAAGTCTTGTTACTTATGATTTAGATACTAGAGATTCGCTTTATGCCATGTTCGGTATGCATTTAGTAGAGAACTTCAACGCCCCATCTTCTCTTGAATTAGAAATACTAACCAATATGGATGTAAAATATTTTATCACGGGCAATTTAAAAAGAGTGGAAGGCGGCGCATTCCTTGAATTATTCTTCTGCGAACTATATAAGAATAAACTAAATATATTAAAAAGCGCCGAAGGCATACTAACGGAAGACTCTATTGAACAAATGCGTAAGTTAATTAAAAAACTAACACATAAAATACTCCATTCAGAAATTGATGAAAAATAAATTTGTTTATTTCGCTTAGTTTGAATAATATGCCAAAGAGTATGTGCCATTTATAAATAGAATCTATGATTGAATCTTTGCCAAAAATAAAGAGCTTTGATCAGGAAGAGAACCTCACTTTACTGTACAATGAGGCAAGCAGATATAAACAACTGGATCTGAACGTAATAACGAAAGCTTACCGTACTTGCGTTGATACACACAAGGGACAAAAGAGAAAAGACGGGAATCCTTACTATACGCACCCGCTCACGTCTGCATTATATTATTTGGAACTATTCGACAAACCTGACACTTCGTCGGTAGCGGCAGCACTTTTGCATGATACTATCGAAGATTCGCCTAATAGAGAGTCGAAGAGAAAAGAAATAATAGCTACCTTTGGCGATGATGTATATTCATTAGTTGACGGACTGACGAATATACGCGGCTCAGATTACGACGAAGCATCATCTTTCGGCAAGTTGATGGTCGAAATGATAAAAGATCACCGTATTATGCTGATCAAACTCTGCGACCGGCTGCATAACATGGTTACGCTGGATGTCTTTAATGAAGATAAAAGAAAAGAAATATCCAAGGAAACCTTAGAATTCTTCGTGCCAGCAGCCCGATGGGTAGGCAACTGGGTGCTGAAGCAATACCTCGAAGATGTAGCTTTCTCATATTTAGATCAACAGAAATACTTGTCAATCAGAAAAGCATTGGGGAAAAGATTTACCTTATTTGCTAACTTCATAAAAGATTTAGAACATAAAATAACGCAGGTACTGAATTACTATGAAATTGATTTTACGCTTACAGCATCTCACAAAACACCTTATGAAATATATCAGCTCTCGGAGCGGGAAAAAATACCCGTAGAGCAGATAGACAACTTTTACTCCATGGTTATCTCGCTGAACAGTAACGACACTCCCGATTGCTATCACGTATTGGGCATACTGTATAAATATTTTACACCTATAGACTTTACCGATTATATTTCCTATCCTAAGTTCAATCTTTTCCAATCCTTGCTTATTCATTTATACAACAGCGATGGCAGAAAGATTGAAGTGCTGATCAGGACAGACCAAATGGACGAAATCGCTAACAAGGGGTTTCTTACATCTTACGAAAAAACGCAGGTGAATACACTTGATATGCAAAAGCAGGATATAGACCGTCTTTACGGTTGGATGCTGAAACTAATAAACACGCACGGAGATAATGCCACTCTGCAGATTTGGGAAATGGTGAAAAATAATTTTTATCATCAGGAAATTAATGTATTTCACAAAGGTGAGCAATACCGGCTGCCACAAAAAGCAACAATACTCGATTTAGCATTTATGATAGATGAAAAAAAAGCTATATACTTTGAGTCAGCCACAGTGAACGGCATCAAAAAGCCATATTTTTATAAACTATCAGATAAAGAGACCGTAGAAATATCTTATGCCGAGACACCACAGATCAGCCATGACTGGTCTAAAAATGTGCTATTATTCAAAGCAATTCTTGCGATAGATAAATATTTCGAGGAATAGTGCGGAGATTATCTTGTCATATCGTGAGATCAGAATAACTTACTATTTAGATTCGATTTCCTGATAGTAGCGTAAAGTCAAATGCAGATTGTCGCTCAATCAGCGATGATAGAGCTATTAACAAAATCTTTTTATAGGTAGAGCAATCATCTATGATAGTTCACTTCAGAGCTGATATGACAGTATATAATTCAAGTATTGAATGCTTTGCTAACCACATTCATCTCAAACTATCATTAAAATTATTTGTATAAAACAAATTATAGTATTAAATTTGAAGTTCTTGAATTTTGCAAATACAGGGATGTCGCCAAGAGGACTAAGGCACCGGATTTTGGTTCCGGCATTTCGCAGGTTCGAATCCTGCCATCCCTGCTTTTTTGTGTGAAATAGGATAAAATAATTGGATATGCCACAGTTCAAAGTTGCATCTGGAAGATCGAATCCGACGTTGGCAGGAAAAGTTGCCGAGCACCAAGGGATCTCCCTTTCTGAAGTTACCATACGCAACTTCAGTGATGGCGAGATATGGGTGAAGTACGAAGAAAATGTCCGTGGCGAAGATTTATTCATCATACAATCTCTGCATGCTCCATCGGATAACATCATGGAGCTTTTGATATTACTTGATGCCGCAAAAAGAGCTTCCGTAAGGCGAGTAACCGCTGTGATACCTTACTTCGGTTATGCCCGCCAGGACAGGAAAGATCAACCGCGGGTATCTATTACCGCCAAGCTGGTGGCAAACCTGATAGCAAGGGCAGGAGCTGACAGAGTGATAACGATAGATTTGCATTCATCACAGATACAAGGTTTCTTCGATATTCCTTTTGATCACCTTTACGCATCTCCGGTTTTGATCAGAGCATTGAAAAGATTGAACCTGAATGATATATCTGTAGCATCTCCGGATGTAGGAGGAGTAAAAACTGCTCGTGCTTACTCAAAAAAAATTGGTGGCAATCTCGTGCTGGTTGACAAACGAAGACCAACACACAACGTAGCAGAAATCGTAAACATAATTGGCGAAGTAAAGGATAAAAATATCATTATTATAGATGACATGATAGACACTGGAGGCACTTTCGTACAATGCGCAGAATCGCTGAAAAATGCTGGTGCTAAAGATATATATGGTGTATGTGTGCATCCCGTTTTTTCCGGTCATGCATTGGAAAAAATAGAAAATTCAGATGCCATCAAACGGCTCTTTGCTACAGATACTATACCAATATGCTGCGATTCGGAAAAAATTGAAATTATTTCTGTAGCCGAGCTGCTGGCTGAAGCTATAATCAGAACACATGACAATAGATCAATAAGTTCATTATTTGAAATTGAAAGATGATTTTTTAAAATAGTTATTTATAGGTGAATAAGCCATGAATTCAGTTACATTAAAAGCAAAAAGACGCGAAACCGGAAAACAAGCTTCGAAAAGATATAGACGCGAAGGACTTGTTACTGGTGTTTACTACCTAAAAGGCGAAGAATCAATTCCATTTGTTGTTGAGCCATTAGACCTTAGAGCTATTGTCTTTACCGGCCAAACAAAAATTGTTGAGCTGGTCATAGATGGTGAAGAGGCGAGAGAATGCGTTCTAAAGCGCGTTGATTTTGACCCGGTTACAGACCTTATCACACATTTCGATCTAATCGGAATTATTCGTGGGCAGCTATTTATAGTAGATGTCCCAATACTATTGACAGGAACTGCCATAGGAGCAAAAGAAGGAGGGCTTATACAGCATTCCATGCATAAGGTGAGAATTCACGTTATGCCGAGGCACATGCCTTCTTCCATCGAAGTTGATATTAGCGAATTGAAAGTGGGAGATTCACTCTTCATTCGTGATCTCAACGTAGAAAATGTAGAATTTGATGCCCCAGATGATGCTGTTATCGTTTCCTGTGTACCACCTCGCGTTAGCAAAGAAGGTGTTGCACTTGAAGACGAAGTAGTCGAAGAAGAAGTTGAAGATCTTGAAGGTATTGAAGAAGAAACAGAATAATTAAAGCTCTGTAAAATATTTAAAAACTCCTTGTTAGTAAAAATTAGCAAGGAGTTTTTTTGTAGAGTAAGTGAGATTGGGTATTTCTTCTCAAACAAAAGATTCAAGACCATTGCAAAAGTGGATATGTGATCCCTCCCCGGCTCTCTCTTATGAGCCAGTGTGATAGCCCAAGAAAACTCAAGAATTGATCCCCTTTGTGTTCCCCCTTAAAATTAAGGTGGATTTTATCTTACTTCCCCGCTTGGTAAGAGGGGATCGAGGGGTGTTTGTGAAAAAATATATCCGATATAATCAGTAAACACCCACTCAATCCCTCTCATTTTGGATGACTGGGAATTAAAAATTACGAATTGTAGCTGTCCGCTTTCATGATTTCCTGCTCCAACTTCTGCTAAAGCAAAGACTTTTTAGAAATTTGTTGTTTCCCTGTTGCTAAGCTCTTCTTGCTAATCATTACAGACTGGAATAATCCAATGATCATAATAAAAGTAGCAATATAACAAATGTAATTTCCATATTTTACAAAAAAGGTTTTCTCTGTAAGCACAGGTATGTCTGCTGCCAGTCCTACCGAAACGTATTGATCAAGTTTGACCAAGTCTTCGCCATTTGGCTTAATAAAACCGCTAACTCCTGTATTTGCACAGCGAGCTACGTAACGCCGCGTTTCTATTGCTCTCATCCTGGCTATATCGAAATGCTGAGTAGGTCCAAAAGTATGATCAAACCATGCGTCGTTTGTAATAATGGATATAATACCGGCACCATTTTTCACAAAGCCGGCTACAAAACCGGGGAATATTGATTCAATGCAGATAATGGGAGCTATCTGTATAGTATCACTTTGCTTTACTATTTTTAGATTCTCCTGTTTTTCGCCCGGAGCCCAGCTTGATATACCCACGCCCCATTCAAACCAATCCCGCATGAAAGGAAGTTGCTGTATATATGGTATTCTTTCGGAAAATGGGGTTAGCTTCATTTTACGATATATCTGATAATCATCTTTTTTGCCGGGTAACAGCAACAAAGCGGAATTATAAGAATCATATTTCTTTGTTTTGTCGCCATGAAAATCTTTTGCTGTAACTGATGCCTTATCAGGAGTAGGGTAAATGAATATATCAGCAAAGCCTGACATTAAGGCAATCTTGTTAGTGTCAACCCAGTTTTGTAGAAAACCAAACTGATGATTCACGTTCATATTGTAGGAATAATATCCTATAGCAGTTTCGCTCCAGATACTTAAATCAATATTTGGAAATTTATTATCTAAAGAATCCTGTAATCGTATATGAATCAACATTTGCTCCATAACGCTGTTTTCCCACTTTATCCATGGATTGATATTTGGCTGTATCACAGCTATCCTCGCTGTCTGATTTTCTTTTAAGTCGTTTTCATAATTGTAATTATTTTTTACGAAACTTCCATAAACAAAGGGGAGTATGAACAGTGTAAGATGCAAAGCAATTAGCTTGGGGCTAACGCTGATCTTGCCTTCGGCTGATTTTTGCCTGCGTATCTGAAGTATTATCTTATAAAATATTATGTTCAAAAAAACTATTACAAGCCCGACGCCCCAGACACCAGTAATTTCAGCAAACTGCACCCACATTAGTGAATTTATCTGGCTATAGCCAATACTAAGCCATGGGTATGCAAGTTCGCCAAGACTATGAAACCACTCATAGAAAATCCAGATGAATGGGAAATACCAGAGGGCAATATCAGTGCCTGATTTCCTTTTCATATATAGATATATCCCCATGGGTAGCATGAATATAAAAGGATGTACTATCCATGTGGCTATACCAGCAACAATCAAAAAGGGGTCTGCCTCTGACTGCCAGCCAATTATCCACCAGTTCGTTCCGCCATGATAAATAAAAAACGTCAAATATATCATCAGGAAAGGGCGTTTGGGATTTTGATCAAGGGCAAAAAGCAGCGGTACAAATCCAATAAAGGCAAGCAGATTAAAGGGCATTGGGGGAAACGAAAGCGCCAGCAATGCCCCCGAAAAAGCAGCAAGTAAATATTGGTGTAGTGGTTTCAATGTTTTCTCTAATATTTGAATAACTTAATAATTACACAAAATTAAGCTAATTCCTGAGAATAGAAAATCATTAAGCATAAAAATCATTTCATAGGAAGATCGCCGGTAATATAATCTCTCAGGTACTTTATCTCTGCCTGATTTGTTTTATACATTCCTTTTACTATATCGCCGATAGATATCAAGCCAACCAATACTTTATTATTGACTACGGGCAGGTGGCGGATACGCTTTTGGGTCATGATTGTTTCTATATAATCCAGATCGTCATTTGGCTCAACTATTATTACATCTTTACTCATCACTTCTTTTACCTGCATATCTTTAAATTTATCAGGATCAGTAAAGCTAACCCTGAGTATATCCCTTTCGCTGATTATTCCGACTATCTTCCCGTCGCTGTTCAGTACCATCAGCACACCAATATTATTTGTGATCAGGATCCTTTGGGCATCGAAAAGTGTTTTTTCTGCTCCAATAGTGAAGACTTCAGGTCCTTTATTCTTTAATATCTCTTTAGCTTTCATAAATACCTCCGTTGTAAAAGATTATTACTCTACTAATTATCAAACATTTAATATAAGGAATTATTTTTAGAAAAAAAATTTGTTATATTAGTGTAATATATTAATAACGAATAGAATTATTACTCTTAATATGAAATTATTTCAAAGTATAGTAAAAGATAAAAAGAGCAAGGATACTGCGGAACTCGATATCCTTAGAAGGAAATATCGCAGCTTCCTTCAGATATTAGAGAATAATAATACTGCACTTAAAACCATGTCTGATATGGAGGAAAAAGTCTATGGCGAATATATTTTCGATAAGAATTACATCAGGGAGAATCTCGATATAATAGAAACAGCCGTGGAAAAGATGATAGAGAACATGTTGGTACTTGACGAAGAGAATTTCAAGCCACTAACTCCAAAGTATGCTGAAATCCGTGATGAGATATACTCAATACTTGACGGCATCGAAAGAATCAAGGAAAGCAGTTTTACTTTACCGATGTCTGATATTACCCGCCAGAAACGCAATATAGTCGGAGACAAGATTGCTCAGCTCGGAGAAGTTAAAAATAAGTTAGGGTTGCCTGTGCCTGATGGTTTCGCTATATCAACATGGGCTTATAAAGTATTTGTTGAAAGATTTGGCTTGCAGGATTCTATAAGCCAAAAGATAAGAGAATTAGACATAAGCGACCACAAGAGCTTGATAGAAAAAAGTCTTGAGATACAAAAACTGCTTAGGAACAGCAGGATACCAGAGGAGCTATCCAATGCAATCAAAACGTCTTATCTGCAGCTCAAAGCGGATAATCCTGGAAAAACTTTTGCTGTCAGGTCGAGCGCCTTGGGTGAAGATACTGAACTTAGCTTTGCCGGGCAGTATTCTACATACCTCAACGTAAGCGAACATGAAATTATCGCAAGGTATAAAGACGTAATAGCAAGTAAGTTTACGCCGCGTGCCATATATTATTATTTGAGCCATTCTTTGGATGAATCTGTCCTTGCTATGAGTGTTGGATGCTTGACCATGATCAATGCATATTCGAGTGGTGTGATCTATTCTGTCGATCCGATAGAGCCAGATGCAAATTATCTTACTATTTCTGCTATATATGGCTTGGGGGAATATCTTGTTGATGGCTCTGTTACCCCTGACCAATATAAATTAAACAGAGACGATTCATTTATTATCGAGAAAAAGATCATAGAGCAAAAGAAGCGGCTTATGTTCAACCCCAAGGGGGGAACTTTACTCGATGATGTACCGATAGAACTTAGGCAGAGACAAGTACTTTCTGATGATCAGATCAATCAGCTTTTCGATTATGCTCTGAAGATGGAAGATCACTACGGATTTCCTATAGATATTGAATGGTCTATGACAGAAAATGGTAATCCGTATATTCTGCAGGTGCGTCCTTTGCGTATTTTCAAGAAACTAATTAAGAAAAAATACGCTTTTTGTGAAATTAACCCAATAATGAGCGGTGGAATGACAGCATGCCCAGGTGGCGGAGCTGGACCGGTTTTCAGAGCAAAAAGTATGAATGACCTGCCGAATATGCCTGAGGGCAGTATATTGGTGGTACATCATCCATTTCCGCAGATCATTACTGTGATGGATAAGATCAGTGCGATTGTAACTGAAGTCGGCTCGCCTGCCTCACACATGGCGACTGTAGCCCGAGAGTACAAAGTGCCGACTTTACTCGGTATGACGGATGCCAACAAGTTGCAGGATGGCGAAATCGTTACAGTTGACGCTACAAATTGCCAGATATATAAGGATAAACACGAGAATCTGATAAAGGCGATCAAACCTGAATTTGAACTCTTTGAGAATGATCCATTATATATAACACTTAAAAAAATTCTTGCAAAAGTATCAAAGCTATATCTGATACATCCTGCCGATCCTGATTTCAATATCGAGAATGCCCACAGTCTGCACGATATTACACGCTTTTGCCACCAGATGTCAATGGAGGAGATGTTCAATCACGTAATACAGCTGCATACTACCAGCAAGAGCACTCTCGGCTTCGTTTTAGAAAGCGAAATACCTTTGAAAGTAGATATTATTTTCTTAGACCAGGGTATCTCAGAACACATTAAAAAGAAGAAACTCACTATAGACGAAGTTGATTCAGAGCCTATGGTTTCTTTTTGGAAAGGAGTGCTGCGCGAGGGTTGGAATATTAAACATAAGCACCCTAATGTAGCAGGAATAAGATCTTTGAATTTTACAAAGAAAAGCAAGCAAAAGCAAATATATTCTGATATTAGCTTTGCTGTGCTTAGCAGAGATTTCATGATCTTGAGTTTGAAAATGGGCTACCACTTTGTTTCTTACGAAGCTTTAGCTACTGATGATATTAATAAAAATTATATCAAAATGCAGTTCAAAGCCGGTGGCGCGAGCTTAGAACGCAGGTCGCGGCGAATTAAATTAATTACTGAAATCTTAGAAAATCTCGGTTATGAGAATACGAGCTCAGGAGATTTTTTAGATACTTTTATTGCCTATGAAACTAAACACGGGATACTGGAGAAGCTACACTTGCTTGGGAGGCTTTCTATGCTTACCAAACAGTTAGATATGGCTTTATCAAATGATGCTATAGCCGAATGGTATAAAAAAGATATAATGAGAAAACTTGGAGTAAAAAAGATTTGACCGATACTAAATCAAAGGGCAGAGCAGGAGAGGATATAGCTGCAAACTTCTTAGAAGCAAAGGGTTATTCCATACGAAAGCGTAATTTTCATTTTGGCAGAACGGCGGAGATAGACATTATTGCCCAGCAAAGGAATGTTTTAGTTTTTGTGGAAGTCAAAATGCGGATGAATGATAAATATGGCAATCCATTAGAATCTATTACCCCGGCAAAGCAGAAAAAGATCAAGCGCGCAGCAGAGGGCTTTCTGTATGTAAATAAATTGCAAAACATAGAATGCCGCTTTGACGTCATAGTAATTGATCTAACAAAAAATCAGAATGAGATCTCTCATTATGAAAATGCTTTCTGATGGCTATTCATCAAAAATCGAGGGATCTTCGAGATCGTCGTCATAATGATCCTGTGTTGGTAAATAGTGGAAGCCTCCATTTTTGGGAATCCTGACGTTGCCATTTTCCTTTAATTCCATTAACTCTTCGTATGTAATAGATTTATATACTCCTTTATCGTCAATATGCAAATGGACGATATCCTTGAAAATATCTATTTTCAGGATTCTTGCTATACCTTCTTTTACCTTAATAGTGCAGTTAAGCGGCGGATATTTCTTAAAAGATTCTAAGTAATTATCATATTCATATAGAAGGCAGCATTTCAATCTGCCGCAGTAACCGCTAAGCTTTGCCACATTATTCGAAAGCTGCTGGGTGCGTGCGTGATCGAGAGTTACATGATTGAATTCAGTAACGAATGAAGAGCAGCATAACTTCCTGCCACAAGGCCCCATGCCGCCTATACGCTTTGCTTCTTCCCGGCTACTTATCTGCCTAAGCTCTATTCTGGTGCGGAATGAGCGGGCGAGATCTTTAACTAATTCGCGGAAGTCTATTCTCTGGGGAGCGGTGAAGTATATAGTAAGCCTCTGCCGATCGAACTGCCATTCGGCATCAGTTACCTTTATCTCTAAATTATATTTGTCGGAGTACTGTCTGGTTTGCTCCACAACTCGCTTTTCATCTTCAGAGTTTTTCTCTAACTGAGCGATATCGTCCTGATTGGCATGGCGGAGTATAGCAAACTTTGGTTTATTTGATTTATAACAGCATTCAAATTTTTCCATAGCACAATTGCCAGACGCAGAGATAGTGCCAATATCGGAGCCGTTTTCTACTTCGACAATAACGTATTGCGGAGTCTTAAGCAGTAATTCTCTGCTATTTTCAAAAAGCCGTCTTCTCTTGCATTTGAAGATCACTTCGGCATAAGGATATATCTTGGTATCGTCGCAATCCTTGTGTTTAACTTTAGACACACTAAATAGCATATCGTAATTGTCATTAACGAAGGTCTTGTTAATTTTTTTTGTTGAAGGGGATTTAGTGAAACAGTCAAGATCTATCTTTTCGCCCACTTGTGGTTCATGTATTGTAGATTTATTTTCAATCATTTTGTATCCAGTTATCTATAGAATTTATTTATATATATTACATTAGTTACAAGTTTATAAAAAATTAATCAATTATCATAGTTTTCTGGTTTATAATCCAAAAAAATACGGATTTTTGTAACTGCTAATTATGATTTGCCAAGGAATACTTTACGAATCTCTAAAAATAGATTAATAAAGATCAACTGCATTTGAACATTTCTTCGTATCTGAAATATTGCTTTTTCTATATGATTAATTGCAGCGGGAATATCTGCATCACCGAAACTATCGGCAAATTTCTTGATTGTATTTTCCTGATCTGTATTAATGATCCCATCGGCAAATCCTGTATGAGAAATAAGCAGTGCATCGCGCAACCATATTATCATTAGATTTAGAAATGTCTCGTTCCTTTTTTTGTCAGGATTCCTAATAAATTCATCTAATGCGGCGATTAAATTCATCCTGTAAACTTTTTTCCTAAGTGCTATTCTTAATATAGCAATAACTTTTTTCCTAAGCTCCTTCATGCTTTCATTCAAAAAGCTTTCTCCCCGGGAGAGAGACCCCTGAGCAAAGACCGATATCAAGCGGGCTTCGTTAGCATCAATCATATGCCTGTCCATTAGAACTTGTGTGATGATTTTATCAGATAATGGCTCGCATCTTATTTTTTGGCATCGGGAGAGTATCGTAGGCAATATCATTTCAGGTCTGGAAGTAATTAGAATAATTGTAATATTATCGTGTGGCTCTTCCAAAGTCTTCAGAAATGCATTAGCAGCTTCGGGATTCATCTCTTCGGCATTAAACACCAATACGCATCGCCTGCCAGTTGCTCCTGATGTTAAAACCAAATTGCGTTTCACCTCGCGGATTGAAGATATTTTTATCATATTAGCTTTCTCAATAGAAATCTTATGATAATAATCTTTAGATTTTTCTGCCATCTGATTCTGGATTTCATTTATTTGTTGAGTGGTAAGCTTTGATATTACCGAATCATTTTGCGAAAGATTGGTTGTAGGTGTCGGCAAAGGGTAAATAAGCGAAAGA
>CAYQTZ010000011.1:2197-18447 GCA_964420565.1 uncultured Hyphomicrobiales bacterium | reverse complement strand
TCCTCGCCCCTCCCTTACGAGTCCCGACAGGTCGGGATCTGACGATAATGGAGGGAGTAAGTCTTTGATATGTAATCAAATGCGGGGGTATCCCCCTTTTTTAAAAGGTGGACATAGGGGGATTTTCTTTGGTTTTGCAATGGTCTTATATAATTAGTATCACAATCTTTTGATGCTTATTAATTCAATAACGGCTGAACCAATAATAATGTTCACTTTGCCAAGTACAGGAATACGTGCGTCGTCATCTGTGATCCACAGTTCAAAATCACCGGCTAACCCATAAAGCCCGGACATTTCAATTTTCCCGGTTGTATGATAGCAATTTACATTTTTTTTCATCGCTTTTACGTAAATACTTTCTTTTATACCTGACATATTCATTAGGCAATATGTAGTGTCGTTATTCAGGCAGGCAGGTACTATTAGGGATTTTCTTTCAGCAGCGTGCTTTCTCATCAGGAATATCAAGGTAATACCGTTGCAGTATTTCTTATTTGTTTCAAAATATTTCTCGAACTCAAGCTCATTTTGCCGCCAACTTTTGATTGTTATGTTGTCATTAGTATAATTGAAATTAATTTCGCCGTAACCCCAATCGTCTTCATCATAATAAGTATTAGTAATGAATTTGTGGGTATAGTGCAGCGACCTGTCCATCCACTCGCGGTAAATCACCCTAAAATCTACAAAAGAAATACCTGGGTATGTGTTGATCTTTGTAATTGTTTTGAAACATTCAATACTATTAACATCATCAGTTCCAGAGGATAGAATTTCTACTTTCCCGATATTAATACCAAAATATGAAACGTTATATATTAATTCTTCGCCTGACTGAAAGATATCTGCTGCCATGCATTTTGCTGGAGAGAAATATCCATAGAGGCAAAAAGCCAGTAAGTATAATATGAATGAATTTTTCAAATGAATCTCGGAAATAAAGAATAATCCTGCCACCAGCTATAATCCTGCTTCTAATTCTTTCCCAATCTTTCTGTGGATATCTATCAATATCTGATCGGCTAAGTGCGACCATGCACGGCTGAAAGCATCTGGGATAGATTTTACTGAATTGTTCTGCCGAACAATTTTAAAATTATAGACTTCGCTGAGCAATATTGGATTTTCATCTAAAATTCTAGTTCTTTTGATTAGGTTTATCTTAATAGCCACATAGACATAATTACCGTTTGTGTTTCCATCCTTTGTGCTGTATGCCATCATATCCAGTATTTCCCCTTCTAAAATATAATCAGGCACTGCCATAGAGGAAGAAGTAACGACACCTTTTTCGAATATCTTATTCTTGCTGAAAGTATTATTTATAAAGTCCCCAACCATTGAGGGAGCATCTGCGACCCAGCGATAATAATAATACCTTTGTATATAATCATTATCCCACATCGTAAGCAAATGAGTTGTTTCAATTTCAGAGCTTGCTGAAAAATCGCGTATCATAATTGTTGCATCTAAAGGCTTGATGTGCTCAACCGAACTTTTCTCAGGAGATATTCTGTAATAGTTTATCTTTGGGTAAGGTTCCTTCAGATTAATGCAACTAACTGCAAATAACGCAACGATTATTAATAATACTAAGTTCTTCATACTAAACCTCGAATTTCTGTGCCATAAATGACTTTAGCCAAATATACAAAAAAATATTTTTTCTTTTAACTTTAATGTTATAATTTACGAAAATTTTTGAGTAAGAAAAAACTCTAAGGGAAATGATTTATTTCATATCGGATGTTCATCTTGGTTTTTACAAACGCGATAAGGATTACGTCAGAGAAGATTTATTGCTACGATTTTTGGATACTATCTCAGGCGACTGCGAAAAACTTTTTATACTTGGCGATCTTTTCGATTATTGGTTTGAGTATAAACACGTTGTGCCAAGGTATTTCTACCAAACTCTAACTGCTTTGAAAAATATGCGGTTAAAGGGAATTGACATTGAATATTTAATGGGAAATCACGACTTTGGGCATTGGGATTTTTTCGAGAAAGAAATCGGCATACCAATAATCAAAGAAGATATTTCAAGGGAGATCTATGGTAAGAAGTTTTTTCTATCGCATGGCGACGGTAAGGCATATAATGATGGTCCTTATAGATTATTAAAAAAAATCCTCAGAAACAAATTATCACAAAAGCTCTATTATTTGCTACATCCCGATATTGGTATTGCTCTTGCTTCCACTTCATCGAAAAAAAGTAGAAATTATACGGATAAAAAGGATTATACCAATAGAGATGGGATGCGTGATTTTGCTGTTCAAAAGATTGAAGAGGGGTTCGATTATGTGATAATGGGCCATCGCCATCTTTTCATTAATGAGAAAATTGGGAACGGCAGGTATATCAATCTCGGTGAATGGCTTACAGATCCGCATTACGCCAGATTTGATGGTAATGACCTTAAACTATTAAAAGTACAAGATTTGCTTGATGTCCAGCATTAACACTTCTAAGGATCAGGAGCGTTGTTTATTTATGGAGATTAATAAAAAATTCGTAGTTTTGTTCCTGATTGGTTTGTATCAGCTCATAGATAAATAATGAGCAGATCAATTCTTAGCAGATCACAGATAATATTTGATATTATTTTTTTTCTGGTATTTTGATTTTTGGTGTTTATTTGCTTATGAGAATTTAGGAAATTATGGAAGTAAGTAATTCTACTTTTTTGTCAATTATATATCTTGCGATTGGGTCTTTACTTCTTTATTTTGGTGCTGAAGGGCTGGTCAAAGGGTCTGCATCTATAGCTTATCGTTTTGGGATAAGACCCTTGGTCATAGGTCTTACTTTAGTTGCTTTTGGTACGAGCAGTCCTGAGCTTGCTGTTAGTATGTCCGCGGCTTTAGAAGGTAATTCTGGTATAGCAATTGGCAACGTAATAGGTTCAAATATTTGTAATATTGCCCTTATTATCGGAGTGGCAGCTATAATCAGACCTGTTGAAATTGAAATAAAGGTAATTAAAACTGATATTAGCATTATGATTGGAATATCACTTTTGCTTATTGTGCTGATCATAGACGGAGAGATAGATTTTACTGACGGAATAATACTATCTATAGGCATAATTGTCTATAATGTGGCTACCATTTATTTTGCAAAAAAGCAAGGCGTATCTGACAATCATACGAATTTTATTGAGAACAGAAAAAAGAAGTATATTGATATTGCTATGCTTGTGATGGGGATGGCTGGTATTATTCTTGGTGCAAGTGTATTTCTGACAGGTGCAGAGGAAATAGCAAAAAAACTTGGAGCTTCAGAGGCATTGATCGGTCTTACTATTGTTGCTTTTGGAACGAGCTTGCCTGAATTAGCTACAAGTGTTGTTGCTTCTATCAAAAACGAAGGAGATATATCCATAGGTAACGCTATCGGCTCAAATGTATTCAATATTCTTTGTATTTTGGGATTGACAGCTTTGGTAATGCCTATTGATACAGAAGGAATAAGCTATGCTGATTTGGGTATCATGCTTTTCGTAGCTATATTATTAATACCAATGGCAATTAGTAAAAGAAGGATATCGAGGTTTAATGGTTTTATTTTACTTTTTATTTATATTTTATATATACACTATTTGTTTTTGACGCATTACTCTATGCATAATATTATTGAGGACTTTTTAAAGCAATGAAATTATCTACTATCAAATACTTATCAAAAAGGTTCGCAGGTTCTGAGGGAAGCGGCAATTTCCTGAATTTTGCCAGAATAATTGCTCTGATAAGCGTAATGCTTGGCAGTATGGCTTTGATAATATCGTTGTCGGTGAATGAACGTTACCTAACAAAGTAAGAAGAGAATAAACTCAAGAACACTTCGCACAATAATATAAAGTCTTTAAGCAATCCGACCCTGAATCTTAGGGATAGTGTCTCTGCAAAGATCAAAAGTGCTATTCCTTCGGTAAAATGGGTTGATCCTGTATTGCAGCGGGAGGGGCTAATTCGCTCTGGAGCATTAATAGAAGGTGTTGTCATAAAGGGAGTTCCTTCAAACTATAATTTTGAGAAGATAAGACAGAATATTACATCTGGCGAATTTGAATTTTCTTCATCTGAGGCAGGGGAAGTATCCATAGGCAAGCGATTAGCTAAGCGATTGAATGTAGGGATTGGCGATACAGTCATTGTCTATGCAGTCCGGGAAGCTCCAGATGGTTCATTTGCTTACCCTGACGTAGAAAAATTAAAAGTAAAAAGTATTTACGAAACCGGACTTGCCATGTACGACGATGTAGTTATCTTTATTGCTATTGCTACTGCTGCCCGAATGATGCAAATTCCCGAAGGCATGGTTACGAATTATGAAGTAACATTAGATTCCCCCGATCAAATACAAATAATTGCAAAGCATATAGAAGAACTATTAGAGTATCCCTATTTCACATCAACAGTTTATGATCTTCATAGTCCTGTCTTTGCGTGGATCGAGCTGCAGAAGGCACCAATTCCGATAGTGCTGGGTTTGATAAGCATAGTAGCAGTCATGAGTATTATTACGATACTTTTGATCACTGTAGTAGAAAAGACCAGATCAATCGGCATATTACGTTCTCTGGGGATAAGCCGTAGAAGTTTGCTGCTGATTTTTGTATTTCAGGGGGTTTCGATAGGAGCTGTCGGTACTGTGATAGGATGTACCATAGCATTTATTTTTGGCATTATTCAGCAGAATTATGGATTGATCACATTACCGGGTGATGTCTATTTCCTTGATACTTTACCCGTTGAGTTTAGATTCTGGCATTATGCTGTGGTGATGGGTGTGTCTCTTTTAATGTCATTTGTCTCTACATTGATACCATCCTATATAGCAACAAGAATAAATCCAATAAAAGCTATAAGATTCAATTAGCTGGAATTACTCTGATATGGACTGACCAAACTGCAATGAAACAACAGATTACGGCACTTTGCCAGATATATGAAAGAGTCATTTCATTGCTAATGATGGAAAAAATGGTATATTGCATATTCTCAAAAAAGTAGAATTTTTGCTGTTAGATAATGAAAAAACTGAAACTCAAAAAGCAAGCTGATATTAAGCCCACAAAGCGAATTGGATATAAAATAAATTATGAAAATGATCTAAACCCGGCACAATACGAAGCTGTAATGCATAATAATGGCGCAGCTCTAATTATAGCTGGTGCAGGTACTGGCAAAACGAGAACACTAATATACAGGGTGGCGCGGTTGGTTGAGGACGGCGTTCCTCCAGAGTCAATATTATTACTGACATTCACACGCAAAGCCGCCACAGAGATGCTTCGCCGTGCTTCTGCTTTGCTTGATGGCAGATGCGAAAAAGTATCTGGCGGCACATTCCACTCCTTTGCCGTAAAAATCCTTAGAGTATATGCAAATCATGCCGGCTATGAACAGAATTTCACAGTATTAGATGCTTCGGATTCTGCTGATTTGATTAATCTGATCCGCACTCAAATGAAATTTGACCGCTCTAAGAAAAGATTTCCGCGGAAGGAAACTCTTAGCCGGATATTCAATCTGGTAGTGAACAGACGCGAATCAATACAGGATGTAATAGTTGATGAATACCCTTATTATATGGATTTTATTGACGAAGTAAAGCAGATCTTTGACGGTTTTAATACGTATAAAAAAAGATATAATTTGATGGATTATGATGATATGCTTACTAATCTTTTAGTTCTCTTGCGTGATAAAGAGAATATCCGCAATGCTATGAACAAAAAATACAAGTATATTATGATAGATGAATATCAGGATACAAATAAATTACAGCACGAGATAGTTTTTCACTTAGCTGGTAAGACACAGAATATTGTTGCTGTTGGCGATGACGCCCAGAGTATATATTCTTTCCGCGGGGCAGAATTTAAAAATATAATGGATTTTCCTAATAATTACAACGATTGCAAAATATTCAAGATTGAAGAGAATTACCGAAGCGTTGACCCACTGCTGAAGCTTACCAACAGAGTGATTGAAGCTGCCGCGTTTAAATACGAGAAGGAACTTTTTACGCAACGAACTGAAGGTGATCTGCCCATGGTCATATCTTGCCAAACTGAAAGGCAGCAATCCAGATTTATTGCACAGCAGGTATTGGAGCTACGAGAAGAGGGTTTGGAAATGCAGGATATAGCAATTCTCTTTCGATCTGGTTTTCTTTCATTCGATTTGGAAATTGAGCTGGCAAAAACAAATATTCCTTATATGAAATTCGGAGGGATGAAATTTATTGAAACAGCTCATATCAAAGATGTGCTGTCTTACTTCAAGATATTGCACAATCCCAATGATGCAATTAGCTGGCATAGAGTATTGCTTTTGCTCGAGGGGATTGGACCCAGAACCGCTGAGAGAGTAATTGATATTATAACAAGCAACGGTAAATCATTGAAAGACGACATCGCCGGCGGATTCCATGGGAAAGCCGGGAATAAGCTTAGAAAGCTCTTTGATTTCCTTCGCGATATTAAAAGCAGAAAAGTAAGTATCGGCGAGAAAGCTGAACAAATTTCACAAAACTATAAGCCATATATGAAAGCCAAATACGACGATTGGCAGAAGCGATGGAAAGACATAGAAATGTTCATTTCAATAGCTGAACGATACACATCTCTTAATGAATTCCTGAACGATATGGCTATCGAACCACCTTTTGAATCAGTTATTGATCTGGAGCCGGAATCCAAAGAAGAAGAATTTCTTACTCTGTCAACGGTCCACTCTGCCAAAGGGTTAGAGTGGAGGGCAGTATTCATTATTTGGGCATTAGATGGAAGATTCCCCTCGGCAAAGTCGGTAGATACATTAGAAAGCATAGAAGAAGAGAGGCGGCTATTTTACGTTGCATGCACACGTGCCAAAGAAAATCTATATATAACATATCCGATTAATATTTTCGATAGGGAATCCGGGATGGTACTATCGAAACCATCGAGATTCATAGATGGAATAAGCGAAGATATCCTTGATAAGTATGTAATAGACGAAACAGATATTGAAGAAAATTAATTGATTAATTGGTATGTTTTTTGATTGTTCTGAATAAATAGTCCGAAGCTCGGTCAGGGAAGAAATATACTTGTGTATCAGTTTCCCAAATTCCGATTTTGGAAGTAAATAGATAAAAAAAGATAAATAGACAATACTTATTTACTAATTGATAACAAACAAGGATGATCCATGAAAATAGCTATACTTACTGGTGGTGGCGACTGTCCGGGTATGAATGCCTTTGTTCGTGCTGTTGTCAGATCAGCGATTAATCTGAGACCTACAACCTCTGTCTGGGGTGTAATAGACGGCTGGAAAGGGCTGATAGAAAGTAATTTCCGCAAATTAGACCGCAGAGAAACACGCGGTATGACACACGCTGGTGGTACTTTCCTCGGCACTTTACGCGTTCCTGAATTAAAAGATGACACCGATATGCAGGAAGCAATGGCAATGAATCTGCATGATAACTTTTTCGATTATATACTCGTTATTGGTGGCAATGGCAGTCTTCATGCAGCTAATGTGGTGGATAAAATATCTAAAAAGAATGGTTTGCGGACTAAAGTACTCGTGGCTTCTGGTTCTATTGATAATGATGTCTGTAATAATTTTGGTTTCTCTGTTGGTTTTTACAGTGCTGTAGATAAAAGTATGGAAATGCTGGAATGGATACGCGACACTGCAAGTGCTCACCGCAGAGTTTATATTATACGCTCTATGGGCAGGGATTCCGGCTATCTGGCATTTTTCTCAGGTGTGGCTACCGGTGCTGAAAAAATAATTTTACCAAAAGAAGAGGTAGATTACGAAAAGCTTGCAACAATGATAGACGAGCGGGACAGGGACACTAGAATAATCTTAGCAGAAGGATATGAAAAATCTTTAGACGATGTACGCAAAATGCTTGAAGATATTTTCGATCGCAGAAATATCAAGCATGAAATAAGAACTGTTGACATGGGTTATTTCCAGCGTGGCGGCAAGGCGGTTATCAAAGATATTTTACTGGCAAGCTGGCTGGCATATAGTATGGTCAAAGATGCTCTCAGCAAATGTGACAGCGGCTTTTATGCTGCATACAATGGCGGGCAAAAACCTACAGTACTGACTTTAGAGGACGCTTGTAATGAAGCAATATCTACACATTTGGAAATCCCACAGGATATTCTGGATTTTGCTCAGGCATTGATGTAACTTAGCTTTGTGGGGCAAACCAAAGAATAGAAATATTTCCTTTAATTTCAGAGAGAAACGCAATTACTTGCCAAGACCATTGAAAAAGACCAAAAACTGATCCCTCCCTTACGAGTCCCGACAGGTCGGGAAAAGGGGGACTTAAGGGGGATTTTCTTTGGTTTTGCAATGCTCTTATATCTCAATTTCATTCATCCGATAACTTTTTCGTCATCGGATGAATAATTGTCCATCTATCTCTTATTCAACCATCTCTAACAGATCGTTCAATATCTTTTCTGCAGCAACTGGAATGACAGTGCCGGGTCCGAATATCTCTGTTGCTCCATTTTCTTTAAGGAATTGATAATCCTGTGCTGGGATCACTCCACCGGCAATTATCATTATATCTTCGCGTCCTAACTTCTTGAGCTCTTCGTGAAGCTTTGGCACTAAGGTTTTGTGTCCTGCGGCAAGAGAGCTGACCCCAACGATATGGACATCATTTTCTACTGCCTGGCGGGCTGTCTCGTCGGGTGTCTGGAAAAGTGGTCCGATATCTACGTCGAAGCCCATATCGGCGAATGCAGTGGAGATCACTTTGGCTCCGCGGTCGTGTCCGTCCTGTCCCATCTTAGCAACAAGGATTCGAGGGCGGCGACCTTCGATTGCCTCAAATTTATCTGCCAGCTTCCTGACGTTATCTATTTGATCTTTGTCTGAAAATTCGGAGCTATAAACTCCTGAGATTGATCTTATCACAGCTTTATGCCTCCCAACTACTTTTTCAATTGCGTTAGAAATCTCTCCAAGTGAAGCACGAATTCTGGCGGCTTTTATTGAGAGTTCGAGCAGGTTCCCCTGGCCTGTTTCTGTAGCTTTGGTTATTGCATCGAGTGCCTGCTGAACGTCTGCTTCATTTCTTTCTGCACGTAGTTTCTCTAATCGCTTCATTTGAGAGTGGAGAACGGCAGTGTTATCCACCTCCAATATTTCGAGAGGGTCCTCTTTTTCTAATCTGTATTTATTGATGCCGACGATTACTTCCTCGCCTGAGTCAATTCTTGCCTGGCGACGGGCAGAAGCTTCTTCAATCCTCATTTTGGGCACACCAGTTTCTATTGCTTTTGCCATACCGCCAAGAGATTCTATTTCCTGAATATGCTCCCATGCCTTGTGCATTATTTCATTGGTCAAAGTTTCTACATAATATGAGCCAGCCCATGGATCAACAGTATCGCATATACCGGTTTCGTCCTGCAAGTAGAGCTGAGTGTTGCGGGCTATGCGGGCAGAAAAATCCGTCGGCAGGGCAATTGCCTCATCGAGAGAATTTGTATGAAGTGATTGTGTATGCCCAAGAGCAGCAGCCATTGCTTCCATACAGGTTCTTGCTACGTTATTGTAAGGGTCTTGCTCTGTTAAACTCCAGCCGGAAGTCTGCGAGTGGGTACGCAATGCCATTGACTTTGGATTCTGCGGATTGAACTGCTTCATAAGCTTTGACCAAAGCATACGTGCTGCACGCATTTTAGCTATCTCCATAAAGTAATCCTTGCCGATAGCCCAGAAGAAAGATATGCGTGGGGCAAATGCATCCACATCGAGACCTGCTTTTATCCCGGCACGAACATATTCTATACCATCAGCCAAAGTATATGCCATTTCAATATCGGCAGTTGCGCCAGCTTCCTGCATGTGATAGCCAGATACTGATATGCAGTTGAAGCGGGGCATATTCTGCGAAGTATAAGCGAAAATATCTGATATTATTCTCATGGATGGTATTGGTGGATAAATATATGTATTGCGAACCATATATTCTTTTAAAATATCGTTCTGAATTGTGCCGGTAAGGTCTTTCTGGCTTGCTCCCTGCTCTTCGGCAGCTACAATATAGAATGCCATGATCGGAAGCACCGCTCCGTTCATAGTCATAGAGACAGACATTTTCTTTAATGGAATATCTTTAAATAATATCTCCATATCGAGTATGGAATCTACTGCCACGCCAGCTTTTCCAACATCGCCGACCACTCTGGGGTGGTCTGAGTCATATCCGCGGTGGGTAGCAAGGTCGAATGCCACGGAAAGACCCATTTGCCCTGCGGCAATATTCCTGCGATAGAAGGCGTTGCTTTCCTCTGCTGTCGAAAATCCAGCATACTGTCTGATAGTCCAGGGGCGGGTTACATACATAGTCGGGTAAGGTCCTCGCAAAAAAGGAGCTGTTCCGGCAGTAAAGCCAAGATGCTCTACATTTTCTAATGAACGTTCAGTATATAGCGGACCAATTTTGATCTTCTCGAGAGTTTCTTTCTTTAATTCATCAATGCTTTTTCCTGTTTCTGATTCAATCTTATTTTGCCATTGCTCATAGTTAGATGATGATTTGATGTCATCATAACTGATCTTTGTGAAATCCGGATTCTTCATCATTTACCTCAAAAATATGTTAAGTTTTAATTTCTATTATCATTTATGTAAATATTATAAATATCATCCGAGCTGAATGATCTGGTTTTATTTTCAATAATTTTGTTCAAAGAGTCTATCTGATTGTTTTTATCTTTCATTTTAACAATTATCATATCGCTTTTATCAATAATGTCGTTTATGTAGTAAGTATCTTTTAATGTTTGAATATAGTTGAATTTCCTATTATACTCAAATATCTGTTCCAATTCTTTGGAAATACCGCCAAAATAATAATCTAATTGGGGATTTACTGCTCCTGAGTAGTTAATAGTTTCTATGTAAGCCAAAGAGCTATACTCTTGTTTATAAAATGTCGTAGCGGCATTTTCAATATTGCTTTTATAGTATGGCTCTCTCGGATTAGCAATAAAGTTTATAGTTAGAAATATGAGCATAGCTATTACTACGGATTTAGAAAGAAAAGTAGCTCCCAATCCTATCTTGGAAAAAGGAGGAACAAGATTAAACCCCCCACTTGCAATGCTCGCATCCCGACCTGTCGGGAGAAAGGGTTGGGGGGTGTTGGATGAATTATGCGATTTTATTTTTGGAGATAAATTCTTCGTAACTCCTTTATTCGTCCTAATGATAACTAAATATAGAATCCTTAGAAAAGCAATAATGACAACAAATATCACAGCCGAATATATCAACGTATTGCTTATCTCACCACTACCTATGAACAATTTAAAATCTATCCTTAGCTGCTGAGAGAAAGACCACATAGCGAGCAACACAGTCAAGATGATGAAAACTGGAGATATTCCCTTCTTTTCCCATAATGCTTTAAACCCAAAGCCCGCAAGTATTGCTAATGGCGGAAGCATTGGCAGGGAATATGTTTGCAGTTTTGTCTGAGAGATAGAAAAAATTATGAATGACACAGCAAAAGTAATAATTGACAATAGTATCAATTTATGCTCTCTAATATGTCTAAGAGCGATAAACGCCGGAAGCAATGATACAGACATCATCACTATTAATTGATTAATATAGAAAAATGATCCTGTTTCTTTTACGTTATGCTCAACCCCGGCGACTGCTCTTTCTAACAGATGATAGCCAAATAGTTGATTTGTAAATGCAGTCCCATGAGATAGATACATATAGTAATGCCATGGGAGAGCTATCAATATACCAATAAAAGAAATAATTGATAATTTATAGATCGCTGTTTTCCAATTCTCTTTTTTTGTATATATCCTCACAATTAGATAGATCGCTATAGATACAGGCAATATAAAGCCAACCAATGCCTTAGCCATCAATGCCAAGCCAAAAGCTACACCCGAAAGGATAAGTAATAAGAGTTTCGGATCATTCTCATTTTTATAGAATAGAAATGCACTTAGCATAACAAAGAAAACAAGCATAATATCGATCTGCCCTTGTCTTGTGTAGAAATGAAACAGGGGTAGCATTGCCAGAATAATAGATGAAAATAAACCAGTGAGCTTATCACGATGGAATAAGAAAATAAGTAGTATAAGCCCTGCTCCACATAGTGCCGACCAGAACCGCAATATTTCCGCTCCTCTGTCATCAAGTAATTTATGAGTAATAGCGGTTAGCCAAATATAGAGAGGTGGATGGACAGAAGAATACAAACCGCCACAGGAATATTTTGTCTGATCGAGCCATTCATCCTGATCTATAACAGCAAATGCCCTGACTCCATACATTGCTTCGTCCCACGGCTGCACCTCCATAGAGCCAAGCTCATAGAACCTGAATAATGCCAGAAATAGAACAGCTATAAGATAAATCCTATGTTTTATCTTTTCATCCATTGGATTATAGGATTAAACCCCGATGTTTTTAAATATCGTGTTCAGAGTTTCTACAATATTCGATTTTATATGTATGAAATCATCCAAACCAGCCGCTTTGAAATCTTCGATATGCTCTTTGGGCAAGCCGGCAAGCACTAAAATTGTCATTGGTTTTGCACGTTTTATCAATCTGCAGAATTGCGGAACGAACTCAGGGTATTTCAAATCAGTAGAGCAAATAGTGATAACTTCAGCTTGAGATTCTATAGCTTCCTTTGCAACTTCTTCCCAATTCTCATTACCAATTTTGCTTATAATATCAAATCCACCAACACTGAAGAAATCTGAGGAAAAATCAGCCCGCCCTTTGTACTCTTTAACTGTACCAATGTTAGCGAGGAAAACTTTTGGAGAACTCCCCGTTTTCTTTTTGTACATTACTGATTTATCTCTTAGATCTTCATATACTTCGCATAATATCAGAGGCTTCAGAGATTTCACAGAATTGGGCAATGGCTGGTATGAAACTGCGAAAGCTTCTGCCAATGTATCTTTATCAGATGTAGAAGTATATATTTCAGCTTCATTTATTCTTTCTTTTGATAGCTTTTCGTAATCATATTCTAATGGCTTGGCTTCTTTTTCATTATTATTTGGGTACTTATTTGTGCCGACGAGAATATCCTTTCTCAGAGCAAGCTGTGTCAATCTTTCTTTTGCTTTCTCTTCAATAGAATTCTGCACGGATCCACTCTCAATAGCTTTTATCATTCCGCCCTGCTTCTCAATTTCTAAGAACAACCCCCATGCTTTTTCTGCGATCTCATCTGTCAGCTTTTCTACGAACCATGTGCCACCGACAGGATCAATGACTTCAGGCAGATTGCACTCTTCCATCAGTACTAACTGGATATTTCGGGCAACTCTTCGGGAGAAATCACTTGGTGCACCAAATGGCTCATCAAAAAATTCCACATGAAGATAGTCGCAGCCCGATAGTATGGCAGATAATGCTTCGGTGGTATTCCTTAGAAGATTTACGTACTGATCTAATCTTGATTTATTGAGTTTCGAGGTTCTTGCAAATAGATGGAATTTGCCTGATTCTTCATTGCCGCCAAACTCTTTTACTACTTTTGCCCATAGCTTTCGCATAGCTCGCATTTTTGCAATCTCAATGAAGAAGGCAGGTCCGAAAGCTACGTTGAAAAACAACTTGCCTGCAATATCATCTATAGATAGGTCTTCATCTTGTAATGAACGTAAATGCTGAGTGCCGGTGGCTAAGCTATAAGCAACTTCCTGCACGGCATCAGCCCCAGCTTCGTGATATATAGCTGTATCAACGCATAAAATTCTGAAATCTGAGCTATCTTCTTTTACCCAATTCATCATCGTGGATTGATGCTTATATAGTGCATTGATATTTACATTTCTATATTTTTCGTCTAAACCAATTGCTATAGGGTCGAAGAAAAGACCTCCTACAAGAGATCTTTTATCAATATTTTTATTCTTTAGAAAATTCAAAAATAGTGAGAAATGATCTATCGAAGCTAAACCAGCATTAATATATACTGGAGTTTCGGGTATATCAATCCCCTCGAGAATTTTTGCATAATCATCTGTGCAAAAAATTGAAGTGCCGTTTTTGAAAAGCTCATCTTCTTTATTGGGATTCTTTCCTCTCTTAGAAGTATCATCAATGATAATTGATATAGCTGTCTGCCCTTTTTCCAAATCATTTTTCAGAGCTGAGTTTAATTGAGTAGGTGTTGGATATGGAATTTCCTGAGCAATGTTCCATTTATTGATCAAGTATCCATCTGCCTTATCTCCACGTCCGAATGGGTAAAATCCGGGCATAGCGTTTGTATCGGATACCTTATCGGCATCATCTTTGTTATAGATAGGGTGGATTTCGAAACCTTCGAGTGCCTTAGTGATGATCTTGTCGAAGGGTTTTCCTTTCAATGAGCTTTCGGCAATAGCTTTCCACTGCTCGTAAGTAGCATATTCAAATTCGGAAAGTAGATTTTCCGGATGGTCAAAATGTACCTTCTCTTGTTTCATTTTTCTGTCCCGATATTTCTTCAAATGTTTAAAAAACAAAAGGCATACAAAATAATTAAGTATGCCTTTTGTAAAATTAAATCAAAAAAATGTATATAACAATTTTATTTTTATTTATAAAATAAGCAATGCATCGCCATACGCCAGAAAACGATACTCTTTCTTAATGGCTTGTTGGTATGCCTTGAAAAGATTTTCCTTGCCTGCAAATGCAGCAGCCAATAATAAGGATGGTGAACCTGATGGCTGGAAATTAGTAATCAGTGCATTAGCTATTTTGAAATCGTAAGGTGGATAAATGAATTTATCTGTCCATTCTCTGTTTGGTTTGATAGCGCCGGATGTAAGTACAGAAGCCTCCATTGCTCTGGTAACGCTAGCACCTACTGCGAAAACTCTCCTCTTGTTTTTAAGAGATTTATTAATTTTCTCTGCACTTTCTCTGTCTATATGGAAGTATTCGGAATACATTCTGTGTTTGGTAAGGTCTTCTACTTCAATTTTTTCAAAGATACCCTGTCCGATATTTAAGTGCATTTTGACTATACGGACACCTTTTTCTTCTAATTTATTCAATAAATCATCAGTAAAATGCAAACCAGCAGTAGGAGGAGCTATTGAAGCCAGATGTTGGGTGTTTGCAAATATACATTGATAAGTAAGTTTGTCAGCTTCAGTCGGTTCGCGATTAATATATTCTGGCAAAGGCATTTGCCCTATGCGCTCGATGACTTTGAACAAGTCGCCTTCGTAGCTGAATCTAACAGTGCGGCCACGTGAAGTGGTGTTATCAATTACTTCGCAGTAGAACTTACCGTCATCGAAATAGATCTTATTGCCGATCCTGACTTTTCGGGCGGGTTCAACGAGTACATCCCAAATTCTCTCGTCAGACTTTAGTTCGCGTAGTAGCATGACTTCTATGTCGGCATTTGTCTTTTCTTTGTTTCCAAAAAGCTTGGCTGGAAAGACTTTTGTTTCATTTAATACTATGCTATCGCCTTTTTTAAAATAATCAACGATATCAGTGAATTTTTTATACTCGATATCGCCTGTATCTTTGTGCATAACGAGTAAATTGGAAGAATCCCTTGGCTCAGCAGGATAATTAGCAACTAAATTCTTTGTAATATTATACTTAAATTCGGACAGTTTCATCAATAATACCTACCCAATCAAAAAATAGTTATTTAAAAGATTACAAATATACGACAATAAAAAGTATTAAACAACATTTATATTTTATTTTACTTTTGTTGCTTCCTGCATAAATTCGGTCATGCGATCAACGAAATCATTTGGCGACTTTAGATATCCCTCTAAAAGTAATGCGCTTTCGTATAGTTGAATGATCGATCTACGTAGCATAGGGTCGCTACTGTCGGCTATGTTACGCTTAGCCAGATTTTTTATCAAAGGATGCGACATATTGACCTCGAGAATTTTCTTGGATGAAGCATAACTCTGGTCAAACATCTTCATCATCTTTTCCATTTGTGGGTCTAATCCCTGAGAGCCGACGACTAATGTTACTGGTGAATTGACCAAACGTTTGGATGCTTTTACGTCTTCTATTTTATCGCCAAGTGTTTCTTTGAATATGTCTAAGAGAGATTTGGAAAGATCCTCACTCAAAGAATCGGGGCTTTCGTCGTCTTTGTTTACGTCAATATCTGCTTTGTCTATGGATTTAAGCTGTTTGCCATCATAATCAAAGATATATGGAACAGTG
>CAYQTZ010000011.1:0-2181 GCA_964420565.1 uncultured Hyphomicrobiales bacterium | reverse complement strand
ATCCGTAGGTTCGGTTAGTAAGAGTACTTCAATACCTTTCTTTTTGAAAAATTCAAGATTCGGATTGCGCTCCAGTATGTCCCGATGCTCACCCGAAACGTAGTATATCTCTTTCTGATCTTCGCCCATACGAGATACGTAATCTTTTAATGAAGTCCATTCATCTTTTTTTAGAGCAGATGTTTGGAAGCGTAGCAGATCTAATATTCTTTGTTTATATTCGAAATCGCTGTTTACACCAGTTTTGAACAAAGGACCGAAGTTTCTGTAAAACTTCATATATTTAGTTTCATCATTTTTGGCAATATCTTCGAGCCATGAAAGTATCTTGCCTGTAAGTATGCGTCTGATCTTAGCTATCACAGGGCTGTGCTGAGTTGTTTCGCGTGATACATTCAGCGAAAGGTCTTCTGTGTCAACTACACCGCGAACGAATTTAAGATAATCTGGCAGCAGCTCTTTGCAATCATCCTGAATGAATATTTTGCTGGAATAAAGCTGTATGGATTTATCGTTGAATTCTCTGAAAAGCATAGGGGGTGCTGATTGTGGAATAAAAAGCAAAGCTTTGAAATTTGGAATCCCCTCTATAGTTAGCTGTAAATGATCAAGTGGATTTTCGTAATCATTAGTTATGAATTTATAAAACTCATTTAACTCATCTTCTTTGATCTCTTCTTTGCTACGATGCCATAGAGCAGTAACTATATTGACCTTTTTGCCATTTACATAGACAGGAAAGTCCACAAAATTAGAATACTTCTGAAGTATTTCCTTTACTCTGTCTGCCTCGTAAAATTCTTTATATTCTTCTTTTAGTTTAAAGGAAATATGTGTGCCTCTATCTTTACGTTCGGATCCTTCGATACTGAATTTATCTTCACCTGAAGACACCCACTTCCAAGCAGTTCCTTCCTTATCTGCGTTTCGTGTTTCGATAGTTACCTGATCAGTAACCATAAAAACAGAGTAAAACCCAACACCAAACTGCCCAATCATATTGCCGTCAAGAGATTTCTTTTCTTCTTTCACTTTTTTCAGGAATTCAAAAGTACCAGAGCTTGCCACAGTACCTATTTGATTTATCAGGTCTTCCTTAGTCATACCGATACCAGTATCTTCGATGCTGAATATTTCCTTATCTTTGTCAACTTCGATATTGATCTTCAAATCCAGCTCTGGCTGATAGATATCCGAATCTGTCAATCTGCGGAAACGTGCTTTGTTCAACGCATCTGAGGCATTGGAGACTAACTCTCGAATAAATATTTCCTGATTCGTATAAAGTGAATTGACGATAAGTTTCAAAAGCTGTTTCATCTCAGCTTTGTATTCGAACTCCATTGCATTGGTTCTTTCTTCTTTCATACCTGCTAATCCTTAGCTTATTCAACAAGTTACATAAAAAATAAATTATTTATGGATTTACTATGTTTTTTGACGTAGCAGGGCAAGAAATATTGAGATATATATTAATCAGTATAATACTGCTAAATGTCATATCCCCTGTTGTGCTAAGAAAAATATAAAAGTTCAAAAATTCTAACTCCATACAGCTGTTTTTCAACATTTGTTTTTCAACATTCCGAAGCCAAAGAAGACTTAGAAAGCATTGAATTAGAGCAATTATTGCAAAATCTTAGTTTGCATAGTTATACGTATTTTCTTCTTACTTGTAATGGCGAATTCAAGAGGGGGGAGGATCATTCTTATCTTTTTCACATAAAACATTACTTGATTTACCCAAAAAACTGACTTGACAGACTGCTATCACACGGTCTCTTTAGTTCTGGTGGAAAAAGTTATAAAATTCATTTCAAATAATAAATGAGAAAGTGTATCATATCTTAATTTATAATAAAATTATTGTACAATATTTAAAATTTATTATTTTTGTCTTTGTTAAGATAATAGAACTTTAAAAAACTAGGGGCTTTTATGAAATCCATCAAACTTTCTTTCGTAACTTTTTTATCTTTCCTATTAACTGCTTATATTTCTTTTGCTGCTCTTAGTGGTAATGGCACTGCCGATGATCCTTTTGTTATTTCTACAGAAACTGAAATGCTTGAGTTTATGAATCATACTATAGCTACTGCTCAAGGCTATTGGGTAGCTGGTACTTACACAGTGCTTGCCGCTAATTTGGATATGGGTACAGTAACGGGTGAAAGCCCTATC
>CAYQTZ010000010.1:15875-18671 GCA_964420565.1 uncultured Hyphomicrobiales bacterium | reverse complement strand
GAAAAAATGCTGGTTAACTTCTGCGAATGCCTCTTCAAGTAAGCTCAATTCGTCATCAGTAAAATCTCCAGGCTTGCTTATCATATCTTTATTAGCAAGCACAGAATCTACAGCGCTGATTGTTCTCTCTTTTGTGGTTAAAGGCTCATCTGCAATTGCGTCTGGGGTTTGATCTTCAGCAGTCATCGTAGCAGCAGTATCCTTTTTGGGTGGAGCATTCGGGTCTTTAAGCCGTTCGATTTCAGCAATAGTCGCAGAATAATCAAGCTTTTCTGGCTCATCGGATAGCATATTATCTACTAAAGTTTTTATCCAATCGTGTACTTCAAGCAGAATATCAATTATCTCGAGTGATACTTTCATCTCGTGTCTTCTGATTTTATTCAGAATATCTTCTGCGTGATGGGTTATTTCAGTAATATCATCAAACCCCATAAAAGATGTGGTACCTTTAATGGTATGAAAACTTCGGAATATCTGATTAAGAAGATCATCATCTTCAGGTTCATTTTCTAAGGTCATTAAATCCTGAGAGACGCTATCGAGCAATTCCTGTGTTTCGACAAGAAATCCCTCGAAAATTTCTTGCATATCCGGATCATCAAACTGTGGCATAAGTACCTACTTAGTATTATAATTAATAACACTTATTAATGTATGGGGTGAAAATTATATTATTTTCCAAAAAGAGCGTCAATATCGTCCTGCGAAAAACTTTCAAAATCGTCTATTTCGTCAGGTATATTATTATCGGCATTATCTTTTTGATCTTCATCTTCGTCTTTATCCAATTCAGGTTTTTTATCGGATTCGCTCTCCTCGCCAGCTTCTTCTAAATCATCGTCTCCGTTTTGATTAGAAAAAAGCGCATCAATATCATCCTGAGATTTGAGCTCGTTGTTGTCCTCTTCGTCGGTTTTGTCGCCATTCTCTCCGTTCTCATGGTCTTGCATCATTTTATCAACTTCATCCTGCCTGAATTCCTTACTCGAATACGAATCAACAGCTTCGGGATCGAAAGCAATACTTCGGTGCAGCTTAGATACGTTTGTTCTTTCGTCATAATCGTCCCGCGCTTGTACAATATCGGAGATCTCTGTCTCCTGAAATTTCTGAAGTATAGATTCCAGCTTTGTTTGTATTGTTATCAGAAGATGATTGACGGCAGCAATTTGCTGGGATGTTATATCTTGTACCTGAAGCGACATCATAATTGCGTTAGAGTCAGCTTGGATGCTTTGCACTAATTTTTCGGTATCATCTACTAACTTAGAATGATCTTTTGTGGAGTCCTTTTTGATCTCTTCGATTGCATCTTTTAATTTGGGCTCGAGCACGGAAAAATCTTCATTATTTTGAATAGCGTCATAGATGAGCTTTAGCAAAGATAATGGAGTGTTTTTACCTGTGTCGGTGCCGGACGTCATATCTTTTACATTTTTTAGTATAATATCAGTTTTATAGACCACTCCATCTACTATGTCCATTATTTCTGTTGTAGCCATTTCCGTAGCTTCAGTTACTTTGGAAAGCTGCTTTGAGACGTTGGGCATTTTTTTTATGTTTTCTTCTATAGATTGATTTATATCATCAAGTAATGGTTGTATTTCATTTACAAACATAAAAATTTCTTCGAGGAAAGGGATGACTCTTTGCCCGAGAACGAACAAAGCTTTCAGCTCCTCTGCTTTCTTTAGTAATACAGATATATCACCAGTATTCATATTTCTCTCCAGATTATAATGTGTCTTTACCCTTTGATATTTTTCAAAACTGCTTCAATTTTTTCCTTGAGTACAGTGGGGGTAAAGGGTTTTACAACATAGTTATTAACTCTTGCTTTCAGGGCTTCAACAATATCCTGTTTAAGCCCTCTTGTGGTAACCATAAGAATGGGTAAATGCTTTAAGTTATCATCCGACCTGATAGCTTTAGTAAGGTCCAGCCCTGTCATATTTGGCATATTCCAGTCAGTAATTACGAAGTCAACTTTTTCGGATTGAAGTTTCTGGTAGCCGTCATGTCCGTCTTCAGCTTCTACAACTTCGGTATATCCAAATGACTTCAAGGCATTAATTACTATTCGCCTCATTGTCGGTGAATCGTCAACTACAAGAAAACGCATAGATGACATCCTTTATTAATTAAAATAATAGTATTCTGTTAAAAATTCATAAATCAAGATATTTCGCCACTTCATACTGTATTCTCTTTGTATTAAATGGTTTAATAAGATAAGAGTTTGCTCCAGCTGCCAACCCCTGTTGCACATCTTCGTCGCCCGAAAGCGAGGAAAGTATGATAATTGGCAAATTCTTATACTTATCATTACTTCTTATGTTCTCAATCAATTTGTAGCCATCAATATTTGGCATATTCAAATCGGTTACCAGCAAATCGATGTCCTCTCCGGGCAATTTTTCCATTGCCTCCATACCATCGACAGCTGTGATCACATGATAGCCACGCAATTTTAATGCCAATGTGATGAATTTTCTTATCGATGCTGAATCTTCAGCGACTAATATTTTCTTAGCCATAGAATTCCATATAAGTATTTTTTAAAACTATTCTTTTTTATAAGCCATTGCTTTTGGCAAATGTATAAGTTTAAATGCTTTGGATACTCCGTGTAATGATTCGGAATAGCCAATGAACAAGTATCCACCGCGATTCAATGCGTCATATAGCGATGATACGACTTGCTGTTTGGAAGGCAGATCAAAGTAGATCAGTACGTTACAGCAAAATATCACGTCGCAGTTTATCATGGTGCGCATGTGAGTTTGGTCGAAT
>CAYQTZ010000010.1:0-15865 GCA_964420565.1 uncultured Hyphomicrobiales bacterium | reverse complement strand
ATTTAACCATCTTTTTGACTTCATTGCTTATTACATAAGTAGCGCCGCTTTTTTTGAAATATTTCCGCATATACGACTGAGGAATATTCCTTACAGCATATTCTTTGTAAATTCCTTTGCGTGCAGAATCTAAAACTGCGTTATTAATATCGCTGGCTACTATCTGAAACTGCACATGTGGATATAGCGGTTTTAGCTTTTCTAATATTATCAAAGCCAAAGTGTAAGCTTCTTCGCCTGATGATGATGCTGCGCTCCAAAGTCTGAATACGGGCATTGTTTGTCCCAGTTTAGGTTTCAATATTTCCGGCACTATGACTTTCTCTAATGCTTCGAATTGCTGCTCAGCTCTGAAAAAGTATGTTTCATTTATAGTTATTGCTTCGAAGAGTTTGTTCATTTCCTCGCGTGCATTGAACGATTTAAGCAAAGAGACGTATTCCTCGAATGAACTCATTCGCTTTGCTTCTATTCGCTTTGCTATTCTGCCTTCTAATAAATACTTTTTGCTTTCGCTGTAATATATACCCGTTTTTTTATAAATAACTTCCCTTAGCTCGTTGAAGGTATTGCTTTCGAGTATTGGCTTTTCTGTTTCTCTGCTATTTTGCACACCCGGGCTGCCCACAGCATTAGGTTGGGATTTATTGAATTTGAATTTAAAAAGTTCGGAGCTCATATACTCTATCTCTTTCGATTTTTATCTTTATTATTTATATAAAGTCATTTCTGATATTGTTATTTTTTACATCATTTCGCTAAGCACTTCATTGATTTTATCGGTAAGTGCTCCACGATCCTTAATCTTTATTAATTCATCTTTCATTTCTGAAAGACCAATATTTCTTATTACTTCTATTGTTTCTTCGACTATTGCATCCTGATCGGAATGCAGGTTTTCTGCTATTTTCATTTTTACTTTGTCTCTGTTCAGTTGCATGATCATTTCGATAAACTCATCAATGTGGCTTATGGATGTGCCGAAATAGTCTTCAAAGACAATATCTATCAATTCATTTGCGTTCTCTTCAGGTATTTCTGATAGAAACGGAGTTAGTTGAGAAAAAAACTCTAAAAATGATCCGTCCGGCATTGGCGTATAAGCAAATTTCTCGAAGAATGGACGTATAGTTTTGCTGGTGGAATTCACCATCAGGTTGTATAGTATCATTTGCTGAGTGTCTGTGTTATATTGCATCACTTCGTTGATCAGCCCTTCTATATCATCTTCGATATAAGGCAGACTCAAAGCCACAAGCCCGGCAACTCTGATATCTGGATCATCGTCCATTAGTGCTTTATGAGTTACATATCTTAGATTGTGCGGCAGTTCTATGTCATATTCGTTTCTGAATGCAACAGCAAAGATAGTTTTTAGTAATATAGTTTGCAGCTCTTCGGGGGTATTGTCTAACTGATCTATCAGCTCAATGCATATATCGTAATTACTTCCGCAGAGAGCAAAAGCATCTATGGCGGCAGTTTTCAGAAAGAAGTCTTCTTCATGCCTTATTATATCAGATAGGAATGCTTCGGCTTTTTCTCCGCCAATTTTCCCGAGTGTATCTATTATTATTGGGTTTAGATCTTCTTCTTTTTTGAATATTGATATTATCTGTTCTGTCATTTTGTGGAATCTAAGATTGCCAATGGCTTCTATTGCAGATGCTTTTACGTTAAGATCGGGATCATCTATCAATTTGGCTAATGGCTCTTCTGCTTTTGCATTGCCGATGTGGCCTATGATATCGCAGGCAAACTGCCTGATGAAGGGGTCGTCCTCTTCGAGAAAGGGGATCAGAGGGTCTAATGCCGGCTCTCCTATTCTATGCAGTATGTCTCCTGTAAGGTTACGTATTTCGATATCTTTATGTGCAATAAAAGGGGCTATGAACATAGCAGCTTTGTATGCATCTTCAGCTTGTGCTTTAGACAAAGCGCGTGAGCAGATATCTTTGACCCCGGAGTCGGGGTCTAAAACGCCGTGCACGAAAGCTTCCAATACATCACGATTGAATTGTGCTGCTGCAAATAAATTTTCGGCTGCTTGTCTCCGTAAATTTGCATCATGGTGATACATTAGATCTTTTATATTTCGCTGTGTGTCCATAATGATATTTTCTTCCAATTGGCATTTAATTACAAAATATTCATGATTTTCATTGCTCATAGGTTTAATTTTCAAATGAGCAAATACGTTTAGAAAATGATAATCTTATGTAAAATACATTCTTATGTAAAAATATGCAAATAGTTTTTTAATTTTTTTTAATAATTCTTTCAATAGTTGCCTGAAATTTCCTGAATTATACCTTAAGAAATATTTTTTCCTGATATATTTATACCTAACTGCTCTAAGCGATAGCGAAGCTTAGCTCTGGAAATTCCAAGTAATTTGGCTGCCTGTATCTGGTTGCCACCTGTAATTTTTAATGTTTGTATCAATAGATCTTTGAGCACATTAGCCATAGTAACACCACTTTTTGATATTATCAGGCTGTGCTGGCCTTCTTTAAGCTCTAACGTAGGTGATCGCTGCTCCTGAGGATCTCCCTGCAGCTTTGAACTTTCCAGGAATATGATCGATTCCTTTGTGATCAATTCATTTGATTCGAGCAGTACAACTCGCTCTATAGCATTCCTTAGCTCGCGAATGTTACCTTTCCATCTGTGCTTGTGTAATAGCTCAGCAGCATCCGGGGTAAAGCCGGTTACTTTTTTTCCAAATTTTTTATTGAATTCTTTGACAAAAGCTGTAGCTAATAGCATAACGTCGTTATCTCTGTCTCTGAGAGGTGGTAATTGTATTCTGGCTACATTCAAACGATAGAAAAGGTCTTCTCTGAATTTTTCGTCGAGTACTAATTTTTCTAAGTCTCTGTTTGTGGAAGCCACCACCCGCACATCTACTGCTATTTCCTTTGATCCGCCAAGTCTGTAGAATTTCTTTTCCTGTAGAACGCGTAGCAGTTTTACTTGCAATTCCATACTAAGTTCAGCTATTTCATCAAATAGTATTGTTCCGTGCTGTGCTTGCTCGAATTTCCCCTGTTTTATCTTTTCTGTAGCACCGGTGAAGGCACCTCTTTCGTAGCCGAACAGCTCGTTCTCAGCGAGCTCTCTGGGTATAGCTCCGCAGTTTATCGTAACGAAAGGCCCCCTGGCTCTTGGGGAGTTGTCGTGTATGTATTTTGCAAGAAGTTCTTTGCCGGTGCCTGACTCGCCTAAGATAAGCACTGTTGTATCGGCAGAAGATATTATTTTACCCATTTCCAAAGCTTTGTGTATTCCGCTGGATTCGCCGAGTATTTCGCTGGGCTGCTCTTCCTGAAGTTTTTCGGAGAGCAGGTCCACTTGCCGCCGCAGATCGTAATTTTCTAAAGATTTTTGGACGGCTACTTCTAACTGCTCCAGATCTAAAGGTTTTACGATAAAATCTTCTGCTCCAAGTTTCATGGCTCTAACAGCCATTTTGATATCTGAAAAAGCGGTCATCATAATTACCGGCATCGTGTAGCCCTGCTTCCGCAGGTTTTCCAGTATATCTAAGCCGTTGGCATGACCAAGGAATATATCTAAGAGTATCAGATCCGGGCCTACTATATGCATTTCGTTTTGGGCTTTTACGGCATCTTCGTAGGTGTAAACTCTGGTATATTTTGATTCCAGTATTCCGCTTACGGTTTGGTTGACCAGAGGGTCGTCTTCTATGACAACTATTGTATAGTTTTGTTTGGACATATACTACCGATTAGTTTAAATTTTTTAAACAAACAACTGTTACTTACATAATATTCCAAAGTGCATAATTTGCATTATATTAATATAACTAATTCCAAATATTAATAAAACTTAATTGGTGATTTTTTTAGAATTCTTTTGATACGGGCAATTTTATATAAAACGTAGTTCCTTTGCCAACGCTGCTTTCAACGTCTATTATTCCATTATGATTATGCAATATTCTTTGGGTGATGGGCAATCCTAACCCGGTGCCTTCTGCTTTTCTTGTAAAGAAAGGATTAAATATCTTTGGCAGATCTTCAGGTGAAATACCGGAGCCGCTATCGCATATTGAGACTACCACATATTCGCTTTCGCTGCGGTGGGTCGGCTTTTCAGTGTAAGTTTTTATTTTTATTGTTCCCTTAGCCTCTATTGAATCTGCGGCATTGGTTATCATATTAATAAAAACTTGTTGCATCTGTTTTGCATCGGCGGCAACTTTGGGAAGTTTTTCGGATAGTTTCATATCAACGGATATATCTTTTCGTCTTATTACTGAAGCTACCAGATCGAGTGTAATAGGCAGTAGTGCATTTACGTTCAATCCCTGTATGTCGGGTACGGCAGGTCTGGAGAAATTAAGAGTAACTTCTACTATTCTGGATATTCTTTCTACACCGAGCAGTGCTGTTTTGATATAAGAGAACTCGGGGCTGCTGCTATCTATATTGCGTTTTAGAATTTGTAGATTCAGGTTCACCGCTGCCAGTGGATTGCGGATCTCATGCGCTACCCCTGCGGAAAGCTGCCCGAGCAGTACTAATTTATCTGCCTGAACGAGTTTGTCAGTTAGAGCGTGTTGCTCACTTACGTCGCGAGCTATTGCCTGAATTAGCCGCTGCCCGTCGTAATCTACAAATCTGGCGCTTACCTCTACCATAAGATTGGAATTGGCAGGAGTGTCAAGTGTTAATTCGCTTAGCACTATTGGGGAACTTGATTTTTTCAGCAATTTGAATATTCTTCGGAACTGGGGCAGCGTAGTGCCTATTAGCTCTTTGCTGCTTATCCCGAGCATGGTCGCGGCAAATTCGTTGGCGTCGAGAACGCTCCATGTTTCTGGTTGGACTATGAAAACAGCATCTGTTGCATTGTCAAAAAATGATTTATACCAGGCAAGCTGCTTCTCTAATTTATTATTATCATTGATTGTTGTTTTAGCTGACCTTTTCTTGGTTTTTTCTTTTATTTCAATATTATTTGAATTTTCTTTCTTTGCCATTTCGTTTTGATTTTTACCTTAGAGTTATTTATTGGTTTTTGTTGAATCTTGTGGCTCTTTGTTGCCTTTAGGTTTTTTCTTTTTTTCAGTCTCGTCTTCTTCTTTTTTCTTTTCTTCTTTGGTTTTGTCGTCATCGTCGCCGCTTTCGTCCTCTTCGTCGTCTTCGCCGCCGAATAAATCAAATGGATCTATACCAAGATTCGTTTTTATCTCCGGGATGAAGTTATCTGGGTTCGATATTTGCTTTTGAACGTCATTGAGCATATTTGCCGGAGCATTTTTTATAGCATCAGCATCGAAATCTAAAGGTGATTTACTGCCGCCGGGTGGGTGCATTAATTGTGGGTCATGAGGAGGAATAACGGGATTAGTCTTACCGGGATAGGCTACTTTTTTGGGCTTTAAAGTGTCAGGCAGTTCAGCACCACTTCTTACGGTCAGCAGATAATCTACCGAAGGGCCAAGGTCTTCAGCATATAGAGTATTTGGATAGTCTTTGATCAGTAATTGGTAGTAATAAAGGGCACTATCTATCATATAGAGGTCTCTTTCATATATCCAGCCTATTAGGTATAAGGATTTGGGTGCATAATCATTTTTGGGGAATTCATGATAAACACGAAGAAGCTGTTGAATGGCGAAACTATGCTCGCCGTTGAATCGCAAGCTTTTGCCGGAAGTATAGAGTTCGGCGGCTGAATCTATTACAAATCTTTTTGTATATCCCATACGTAACATAGCATCTGAGCCATATTCGGTTAGTGAGTAATTCTCGGCGACTATTTCCATCAATGAATCTGAGGCTCTTTTGTTATCATCTCTTATAGCCAGTGACATTACGTATAGGTATCGGGCTGTTTCAGGATTCTTGCTGTCTGCTATATCTATTGCTTTTTGATAATATTCTAAGGAAAAATCTTTTTTGCCGAGCTGATCATAGACTCTGCCGAGTTCAAACAGAGTTTTTGCTAAGTAAGCTCTGGAATCTGCTTTTAAATTCCCTTCTGTTTCGTATTGCTTTAGTAAGGGGTCTGCTTCTTTTTGCTTTTGTTCCCATAGATTGAGCAGATAGTAAAGTTTTTCTGATGTTTTATAAACGGGGGACCTCATATTCCTGGTTCTGGCGAAGTATTTCTTAGCTTGCTCGAATTCGTCTTTGTAAAAGTAATCCATTCCTTTTTCGAAATATACGGAATTGATCATGGGAGCCATCATATATGTGGTATCGGCATGTTTCTGGGCTGCTATCCAATCCTCTTCGGGTTCGTAGAGCCTCACTTTTGTCATGTATCCGCCATAAACATAGGAGAGCCATTCTTCGTTATTACCATCGGATTCTAAATCGTCGAGTATTTCAAGAGCCCGCTCTCTTTCTCCAAGCCGCAGCAGCGACATAGCTTCATAGAGGTATGCCTCGAATTCTGCCTGATAATCAGGGCTGAAGGAATGTGTTTTGCGGAAACTGCTTACAGCGTTGTCGAATTCGCCCATTCTGTAATACAGAGCGGCGAGATCTACCTGCCAGCGGGCGCGTATTTGCTGGTCGTCTGCCTGAGCTATTGCCTGTTTGTAAGGGCGAACGGCTCCTTCCATATCTTTTTCGTATAGTGCAAGCTCTGCCTGCAAGCTGAAAGCCTCGGATAATATATCATAGCGTTCTTTGAGCCAGGCGATGTCAACGGTTCTGGAGAGCATTACCTTACCTGCTTCGAACTTTCTTTGTATAAGCAAATTTTCTGAATATAGCAGATGAGCATCGGGAGAGTAATCTCCCATTGGAAATTTATCTATCAGCTCGCCGCATTTTATCTGCGATGGCAGCCATTCGTTGCGATAGAAATAAGATTTCGCCATGTGGAATATAGTCCCCTCCACGTAAGCGCTATTGGGGTGGCGGGCTAATATTTTTGACCCTTTAATAATAATGGAATCTAATTTTATTGATACAGGCTGTAGTTTCTGTTTGCTAATTATAAAGCTTTCTAAGAAAGGAGGTGTCTCGGTGGAACGAATACTGCCTTCTGCTATCTGAGGGTCAGGCACAAAAATGCGGGGACTGGTCCTTAGCTTTTCGTCCTGCCATTCAAACTCTTCTTCAGATTCTTTCATCAAACGTTCAATATTATAATATGTATTGAAGTATGTTGTGAAATTATCGTAGAAAGCACAGCCGCTAATAACGAGCAATACTATAAGTGCTGTCAGAATATTTTTTTTGTGGATCAAAACAATCTACACTTTTTTTGTTTATAATAATTTAATCTATTAGAAGTAAGAGCATTTATTTTATTTGTTTTCCGTATCAAATAAATCCAGATCATGCTTTTTTCTCTCTTTCTTCAAGAATTTGTAATATTTCATCACATTTTTCTTTAGCTCTTTGCACAATCTCTTCTGCTTCTTTTATAGTTTTTATTTTATAATCTTCATCTTCGATCTGAGGCATATTTATCATTACGTTTTTATATGCTCCCCATATACCAACTTCCAAAGCACGAGCACCAACGGCAACATCTGAGCTTGAGTTGATATTGCCTATCTTAGCCACTTTGGTGAATGTATCCCAAACTGAATCGCCATATCGCATGGTAGTGAGCGGCACTTCAATTGCTTTTTTCAATCCCTGTTGCATGGCTGCATGGCGTTCCTTTTTCTGCTCGTCAGTTTTCTTTGGCATTCTTATGCCTTCCAAATAATCATTGAAGGCATTTGTATCGGCATCTATCATAGGTATCAGTTTTTCGGTTATATGATATAGCGGAGGAATGGTATTTCTGAGCTGGATGTCCAGATGCTCGAATTTTCTTACGCCGTAGGTAAGGTGAGCCACCATAGTGCCAAGTGCCGAGCCGATAGCTGCTATGGCTGCTGCTGCCGAACCGCCGCCGGGGGCAGTTGTGCGGGCTTTTATGGCATTGATGAAATCGCGGGTTGACATATCGGCTAAGGGTTCTTTTTGCTTTTCCTCTATCATATATTCTATGATCCGCTTCGAGGGATCAAAATCCGTTACTGCCCTCAAGCCGAGCCGGTCTATTACGAGTTTTATCTTCTGGTCTTCTTCGAGTATGAAAAGGTTTTCTTTTTTGATATAATAGTCAGCTGCCATGAGCATAGCTTCGAGGGGTATAAGCCCTACTATCTCTGAGCCGGCTACTCCTACATTCAACTTTTCGGCATCTTTTTTCGCTTCTTCGTAAGCAATATGCGGGGGAGTAACTTTGTAATTATTGAGATTCATTGATATCTGAGCCATATTGTAATCCTCTACGAACCAGCCGAGCCCTTTGGTTTCTTTTAATCTGCCGGGTTTGTCTTCGCCTCTGCCTGCTTCTCGTAGGTTCAGAGCTATGCGGTGAGCTTGGTTGTAAGTGCCAAGGATATTTATATTATAAGCAATAAGGAAGAATCTGGCACCTGCGGCGGTAGCTCCCCATGAGGGTATGAATTCAGCAGGTCCGTAATCGGGCTTCCATTCGGGTTTGGTTATTTTCTCCCGCATACCTTCGTATTCACCTTTGCGGATATCGGGCAATTTCTTGCGGTAGTCTTTATCTGAGGCGTCTTCGTATAAATAAATCGGTATGCCGAGCTCATTGCCGGCTCTTTCACCGAATTTTTTAGCCAGCTCCACACATTCTGCCATCGTTACATTAGCCACAGGCACGAAAGGACACACATCCATAGCACCCATACGGGGATGCTCGCCGCTGTGCTTGCTCATATTTATAAGCTCTTTGGCTGTGCGGGCAGAATTGATAGCGCCATTGACTACTGCGTCTGGAGAACCGACAAATGTGTAAACTGTTCTGTTAGTAGATTTGCCTGGATCTACATCTAACAATGTACAGCCATCTGTATTTCTAATTGCTTCGGCTATTGCATCAATTACTTTCTGGTCTCTTCCTTCTGAAAAATTAGGAACACATTCAACAATTTTTTTCATATTACTGTTTTCCCCTTTGATATTTATTCATTCAACATTTTTTCTTTAGTTACCGGCTTCAGCTGTTATTCTTTCATCATCCTTGTTTAAAGAATCCGGCATGGGTGTCCATGGTTTTGGGATAGTATCCAATCTGTAATGTTTCGATATCATATCCAAAGCAATCGGAGCTGCATATTCGGAACCAAAGCCAACATTTTCTACGATAACACTAATTGCTATGCGCGATCTTTTACTATCTTTTCTATTGGCAAAGCATACAAACCATGAATGGTCTTTTCCGTGAGGATTTTGGGATGTCCCGGTTTTCCCGTATATATCAACATCAGGAAGTTTATACTTTCTGACGGCATAGGTCCAGTAAGCTGTTCCGCCGGGAGTATGGACTACGTCGTGCATACCTTTGTGAATTACATCGAAGTAACTTTTTTTGATTGGTAGATCCTTTTTGCCAAAAGAGAATCCTTCGAATTTTTCTGATATATGATTATACATAGCTTTTACTAAATGCGGCTGGTACATAGTGCCTTTAGCGGCAAGAGCGGACACATAAACAGCCATCTGTAATGGCGTAACGGATATCTCGCCCTGCCCTATACCATAGATAACGAGAGATCCCTTTTGCATGCTGCCGCGTTTTTCCCAATATTCTTCAGTAGGCATAAGTCCGCGTGATTCATTAGGCAAGTCAATATTTGTATAATTGCCAATACCAAACATATCAGCATAATATGCTAATTTATCTAACCCCAGCTTGAGTGCTAATTTATAATAGAATACATTACAGGAGGCTTTGATTGAAGCTCGAATATTAGTATTGCCATGAGCACCGTGACATTTGAATGTTCTGCCCATTTCAAAGTAACCCTTGCAATAAACTGTAGATTTTTCGGTTATCAGATTTTCCTGTAATCCCGCCAGAGCTACTAACATTTTCCATGTAGAACCGGGAGGATATTTGGAATTTATTGCTCTGTTCTGAAAAGGTTTGCCTTTGTCGTTCATCAGTTTGCGATATATTTGATAGGGTATCTTGCCGCTGAAATATCTGAGATCATAATCTGGTTTACTAACCAGAGCAAGTATTTCGCCATTATCCGGATCAATAGCAACGATAGCTCCCTGCTTGCCTTCAAGTAATTTTTCGCCCTCTATCTGTAGTTCTTTGTCAATAGTCAATACTAAATCAAAACCATTGACTACGTTCAAATCGCTTTTCCCTTTGTCGAAGCTGGCAATTTTTTCTCCCTTGCGGTTAACGGCTATGTATTGCACACCCATTGTTCCCCGCAAAAACTCTTCGTAAGATTTCTCCAAACCGCTTTGCCCAACAATATCTCCTGATTTGTAATATGATTTATTTTTTAATTGGCTTTCGGAAATTTCACGTGTATATCCGAGTATATGTGACATTTTCCCTTCAAAATTGTACAGCCGCTTGGATTCTACTGCGATTTCTACACCTGGCAGTAAATCACCATATTCTTCGAGTCGGGCGATAATATCGAAACTTACATCTCTAACAATTTTTGCAGGCTCGAAGATAGAATACATATTATCTTCAAAGCGTTTGATTATTTCAGTAGTATCCATTCCGAGTATAGATGAGAGCAGGGGAAGACGTTCGTAATTGAAGTTGTTTTTTGTTATCTGCACTGCAAAAGAAGGGAGGTTATGCACCAAAAGATTTCCTTCGGTATCGTAGAGATTGCCTCTGAATGGCTCTATATATTTTTTCTTCAGTGCCTGCGTTTCGCTTACAGACCTGTAAATATTTCCTTTTATTATCTGTAGATATCCCAGCCGCCCTATGAACAGCAATGCAAAAACGATAACCAGAACCCGCAATACTCTTGCTCTGCTTTTTGAAGCAAATTCTGGATTTGTTCCCGATATCTGTGTTGAAGCCATATATCTGCTACTTATTAGTAAATACTTAGTTTGTTAAAGACGTATCATTAGAGAAATTATTCAATTCGAGACTTAATATCCACCTCTTAATTTTTTAATTTCGTTCTCTGGGATCTTCCCACCTGATTTTTGTATCAACTCAGCATAAATCAGGGCTTTATCATACATTTTTCCAGACATATAGTATTTATAGAAATTCTGGAGAGCTGGCAAATATTTTGGATTTATTTGCAGGGCATTTTCCCAGTAAGCTAATGCAATAGAGTAATGCTTCTGCCTCGCTTCGTATATACCAAGCCGATTCAAGGCATCAATATTTTTTGGATCACTATCTATTACTTGTTTGGCTTTTACTATAGCTGCTTTCAGATCATTCTGCTTATACAGATGATCCGCCCATTCTAACAGAAACTTGGAGGGATTTACTTCAGCACCTATCTTTTGCGATAGTTGCAAGTATTTATAGGCGCTGTCGAATTTTTTTGCTGTTATGTAACTATCTACAATATTTTGGTAGTAAATAATATTATTGCTGTCGAAACTCAGGGCATTTTTCAAAATGTTGGCTGATTCTTCGTGTCTGCCCAATTCTCTTAGTACTACGGATAAATTAACGATAGATCCTGGCCAGTCAGGTCTCAATCTGTATGTTTTGTAAAAGTGCTTTAGCGATTTTTCTTTTTGATTTTCGTTGTAATAAAATCTTGCTAACCGATTGTGAGTATCGAAAACATTGCTATCTATTTCCAAGCTTCTGAGTAATGTTTTTTCTGCTAGTAGAGTTTTGCCTGCTTCCTGTAGTGATACAGCAAGACCATTATATATCATAGGTCTGTCGGGATTTGTCTTTGCTCCACGCAGCCAGAATTTTACGCCATTTCGGTAATTTACAGCATTTATATTAGTTAGAATGAATAATAATATTATCAATCCTGCAGCAGAATAGTTTAGCACTTTCTTGCTTATTCTGTCTTTATAAACAGATAATAACTCCGCAAGGTAGATTAATAAGCCGATAGAGGCAAAATAGCTCCGATGCTCGAAATAATCGTAGTAAATATCTGCATGAGGCAAGCGGAATAATAAAGCAGGAAGCAAAAATAGCAGAAACCAGAGAATACCGAAGTACATTGAGTTCTTGCGTAAAACCCTGTTAGTAAATGGTAATATTATAAGCCCGAGTAATACAACTGATCCAGCGATTGTGCCAAGCAATGAAAATCCAGGCAATGTAGAAAGATTTATTGGAAGGAATAACTTCCATGCTAACTCAGGGATGATACTGATATTTGACAAAAGAGGGCCAATGCCAAATACTTCTGATGGAATATCTCCTGACACCGAAAAACTCCTGACGAAATACCACAATCCAATTGAAAAAAGCCAGATAATATATAGATTAATATATTGGGGAGAGAATATTTTCTCTTTGGATATTATTAAATATATTAGCATTATCAAAGGCAATATAGCTGCCGTTTCTTTTGAAAATAATGCAAGTATAAATAATAGTGAATGCATTAGTAACAATTTGATCTTATTATTATCTTTATATTTCAAAAAATACAGGTAAGAAAGCAATCCAAAAAGCGATAGCAACAGATCGCCGCGGGAAGGTATCCACGCTACGGCATGTGTAAAAAGAGGATGCACAGAAAATATCAACGCAATGATCAGGGATATTCTACTGCTATATGATAATTTGATGAAAAGATAATAAACTATTACAGAGACTAAGGAATGCAATATTACATTTACTAAATGATAAATAAAGGGACTGTTCTCCCCAATAAAAGATTCCAAAGCCCAAATAAGTATCTGCATGGGTCTGAAGAAGCTGGCATATTCATGAATGAAAGCATTTGGCAGGGAAGACAGCCCTGGATAGAGCTTCACAATTTCTTCTATCATTCCTTTGTCGTCAAGCATTACCCACCCAAAAGCAAGAGTCTGTGCGTAAGTGATAAATGCCATTATAGATATTATGGCATAAGGAAACCGATTAACTAAGTCAAGGATTTTTTCTTTGTTCATCATCTTCATTCCTTGATTTCTTAGGAATTAATTCATCTTTTTTGTTATCTAATATTCCAATAATAGCATAAGAAAGCATTATCTGAAAAATAGTATCTCTGTAAAAGAACTGGTTGCTCGTAAAGCTGCCGATTAGAAGCATGCTAAGTGTAAGAAATGCAACGAGAGCTATTTGCTTATAAAAAATATCTTTTATTTTTCTGGCATAATATTCAGATTTTATCAAGAATACGAAAAATGGTATAAAATAAAACAAAGCGAAAGGGATACCTACTTTGTGCACTAAAGCGAAATAACCGTTGTGGATATTTGATGTATGCCATGTACTTTTTGTCAAAAAGCTATAAAAATGTATCTTTGTATTCAATCCACTACCCCCAAGCGGGTAGCGTTCAATTCGTTCAAAAACCAGATCCCATTCATCAAATCGTGCTTTTACGGATTTGTCCTCTGTAGCCTTGCCAGATGAAGAAAAACGCTTTTCGAAAAAGTCGAAGACGAAACCCGAGTTGTTCGGAAAGACTATCAATACGCTGATAATAAATATTGCTGATACCACTAAACCATAGAATATGATCTTTAATCTATTTGATTTCATGTAAATAAAAAGCACCACAACCATTAATAATAGCAGAAGCCAAAAGGTTCTGGAAAATGTTGTTAGCAATGAAAAGAAATGAAGCCCTACGAAAAGAAAGAGGAACACCTTTACATATAATTTCTTTGCATTAAGTAAGAACAGCAAACCAGCAGCAGAGCAAATTGTATATAATGCCTGGTTTACTTTCAGCGAGCCGCCAAGCTCAAAAATGTAGATTGATTTCTCTAATATGCCTTCTTTATAAATATATAAGTGATATATTGCAGCAAAAACAGCAGAGATGCCAAAAGCGATCAGTAGTAATTTAATATCTTTTTTCTCAGTAAAATATTTTCTTATAGGGAAATAAAGCAAAATAATTGTGGATAGGATATACTCACTAAGCCATTCTGTAAGTGTAGTGCCTATTAATAAAGCTATAAAAAGATTTAGAATCAGTATAATAAAATAAGCAAGTATGAACCAATCCAGGATATTCCTTACCAACTTTTCTTTGTTCACGAATATCTGCCAAAACATCCAGCAATATAGAAATACATTCTGGAGAATGGCTAAACCGGCATCCATTGCAGTTATGCCTTCGGAACTGGCATGAAAAAAAACGAATGAGGAGATCAAGATGGAATATATCCATAATCGAGGATACTTTATAAAAAGATAAACTAAAGCTATACCAAATACACCGCCGAGAGTGTAAAGTTCCCAGCCCTTATCTAAAGCAAAGTACATAATGACTATTACTGCGGCAGACAACAGCACAGCAAGCAGTGTTGGAACAGCTAAGTCCTTATTCATTAAATTATTATCTATAGCTTCTTGCCCGCTGATCATATTCATTACCGCTTTTTCATTGCTACTTTTACAGTTCTGTATCCTTGAATTAAAAATACGAGAAGAATACTCAAAGCTATAGAGCCAACAAAAGCCCCAAGAACGATAACGGATCTCTTCGGTCTTGACTTTTTCTCAGGCACTATGGCATCGTCGAGTATAAGAAGATTTTTTGTGTTTCGCAATTCGTTAATTCTGGCTTCTTCGAGCATAGGCAGTAAAAATGCCTTTACTTTCGTAAATGTCTCATATTCTGCGAGGAGCTTAACGTAGGGTATGCCTACCTTAGAAATATCTTTCAATGAGAAATCGCCGGCGAAACCTGGCTTGTCTTCAGCATCTTTGAGCTGTTTCTTAAGCCGCTCTACTAACTTTTTTTGCAATAATGCCATCTGATCGTTTTCGCCATATTTATTCACTAACATTTCGTACATCATTTCCTGGCTTAGTATGTTCGACTTAAGCTCTATGACAGCTTCGCTAATAGCTGCTGCCTGCTCTTCGGGGGCTATTATCATATAATCGCTGGAATACTTGCCCATTTCATTGCCAATTACATTAAGTATAGAATCAGTGGTCATAAGCCGATGTTCTAAATATTGCCTGTTTAAACTGGCTTCGTAATTATAAATATTCTGAGCGATATCGTTAGCAACTTCAACGATGTAATTAGCCATTTCGGCAGCTCTTTCCGGGCTTTTATCGTAAATAGTTATCAGATAATTGCCTTCAGACTCTAATGCAATGTCCAGATTATTTTCCAAAGCTTCTCTGGTATAATGCATTGAAGAATCTTCAATTTCATATACCTTCATCAGATCGAATTTTTTAATCAAAGAATCTTTCATGCTGCGGCTCTCTAATACGACGATAAAGTCATAAGAGCTACCGCCGCTGCCGCCACCAATTTTAGAGAGGCCAAAATCTTTCAGCTTTGATGTAATATTAGACAAAGCTCCTTCGAAAGCAGATCCTGAATGCTGTGGATGTACTACGTTAGCAGTGGCAGCATACCATTCTGGCATAACTAATGAAATCACTACAGAAGCCGCTGTTATAGCCAGTATAGTAATAATTATAAAGACTTTATAGCGTAAGAGAACCGAGAAAAAATAGATGGCTCCTTCTTGCTTTTCGTTATTTGTTTGTGTTTCGCTCATTTCAATAATACTATTTTTAATAATAATGTTAACATAATCAGGCAATTTAAAAAAAAAGATGTAGAATTCTTAGATAATTTGAAAATAATTGACATATCATAGCTAAAGTAAAGAAAAAGATACGAAACTACAGATTTTATATTTGATGAATATTTTTTATAGTACCAGACATCCAGATTCCATAGCGAAAAATAATGTAGTTAGAAAGACCTTGCAACAAATGATTATTTCGCGATATTTTAGATATGTATCAGGATACCGACACTCCGAGATCGTGAGATATAGCAGTAAATCAAGTAATATTTAATGTGAAAAAGAAAAGAATTGATCCCCCTTGTGTTCCCCCTTAAAATTAAGGGGGATTTTATCTTACT
>CAYQTZ010000009.1:18254-19112 GCA_964420565.1 uncultured Hyphomicrobiales bacterium | reverse complement strand
AGAATGAATCGGATATATTTTTTCACAAAGACCCCTCGATCCCCTCTTACCAAGCGGGGAAGTAAGATAAAATCCCCCTTAATTTTAAGGGGGATCAATTCTTGAGTTTTCAGGGGCTATCACACAGTCTCCTCCCCATAGGAGATGGAGTAAGATATTATATACAAATGGGTTAAATATTTTCTCATGTAAATTGGAAGGGACACAAAGAAGACCATTTCTTAGCATATCACACAGTCTCGAAAAGGGGGAGTGGCGGGAGCATACTAAAAAAAAACCTGACTGATCATTTAAAGATCAATCAGGTCAGATTCTAATAATATCGAATATTATACTAATTTGCTATATTAATAATTTCTTCTATTATTCTGTTTTTTTTCCTGGGCTTCATTAACGATTATCTTTCTTCCCTGTAATTCAGTTTCGTTTAATTCCTGAATTGCTTTTCTGCCTGCGTTGTCAGACAATTCGATAAAACCGAAGCCACGGGATCTTCCGGTTTCTCTATCTGTAATGATTTTTAAGGATTGAATTTCTCCATACCCTTCGAACTCTGAAGTTAACTCTTCTTCAGTCATGCTGTTAGGAAGATTCCCTACATATAATTTCATATAATTCCTGTAATATTAAATAATCCGAAATACATTAACGTATTTCTATAATACAAATATACACTATTAATTTGGAATAAAAATATATAATTTAAACTAATTACTAACTCTACAAAATTTCAAAATATATTTTGTAAATTCAAGAAGCATAAGGATGGAACATAGAAAATAAATAATATGTTCTGAAAAAGAACAGATTCATTTTTTAGAAGACGATAACAGACTGTGAAAACAAGAGAATAAGGAG
>CAYQTZ010000009.1:0-18244 GCA_964420565.1 uncultured Hyphomicrobiales bacterium | reverse complement strand
AATTATAGTTCTTACGAAATTTATTGATTTATAAGAAGAAGAGCCATCACGCATTAAGAAAATGATCGAAGAGAGAAGTGACTAAGGAAATGCAGAAAAGTCCCCATAAAACGAAGAGAATATAAAGAGCAAGCCCCGCAACTCTTTTGAATTACAGGGCTTTATGATTTTACTTTAGTAGCGGGGACAGGACTTGAACCTGTAACCTTCGGGTTATGAGCCCGACGAGCTACCAATTGCTCCACCCCGCGATCATGAACTACAAACTTAACTATTTTTTTACTTAAATAAAAATATTTCTCGATTTTTTTTTATCTTGCACTTTGGATTTTTTCAATTTTCACAGGTTTGATTCTATTATGCAAATGACTAAAGAACAGTTTTTGACGCAGACTCTTGACCGTAGTATCTCTGTTACAGCTAACGCAGGCACTGGTAAAACCTATGTCCTGGTTCAAAGATATATTGAAATTTTACAAGAATGTTTTAAAAAAATACAAAAAGACTCGGGGTATTCTGTTTTTGATATTTTTAATCCTAAGAATATTCTTGCTATTACTTTTACTAAAAAAGCAGCCGCCGAAATGAAGCTGAAGGTTATTAGGGATATCGAAAAAAAAATATTAGAATCAACCAAGAGCGGTAAAGATGCCAATAATACAATTACCAAAGAGAGATTCGAGCTTAAAATTATACGCGGAAGTCTTAGTGCTGCTCGCATTTCTACTATTCATAGCTTTTGCAGTTCTATTATCCGCGATTTTTCTATCGAAGCGGGGATACTTCCAAATTTTTATGAGTTAGGAAATGCGGAAAAAGCCAGAATTGAAAATGACTGTATCCTATCTATTACCGAGGAATGGCTTAAATCCAATGATGCTGCGAAGTCAGATACTGCTACCGAAGCTGTTATGCTTTTTAAAAAGAAAGATTACGTAAATTTCATAAAGGATATTATAGGCAAGCGTAATATTTTCGAGCGGCTCAAATCTTTTTATTCAATGAGTGATGATGAATTTATCCGTTTGCGTAATAAAGAGTTGGCTTTATTTTTAGTCAGTATGAAAAGTAGATTCGAGGATCTGCTTGCATTTTCAAAATTCGGTATTTATAAAGAAGAGCTTAGTCCCAAGTATAAAAAGCTTGTTGCTCTGGGCGAAGTAAATATCGAAAAATTACTTAAATCTTTAGCTGATATCGTTACTGATCATTCTTTTAAGAAAATTTCTGAATTATATACTTCATGTATTGAAATCAAACAATCATATTTTTTGAAGAATGGCAAAGGGCTTTTTAGTGATATTCTAAAAAAATCAGACCCCGATAAATCAGCTCATATTATCAAGACATTCGATAATGTATTTAATGATTTTAAAGATATTCAGGATTCTTTGCTGTATGAATCTTTAGATTTAGAAATGTTCCATTTTTCCCGGGAGCTGTTTTCGCTTACTAAAGATATATTAATCGCTATAGAGCATGATAAAAAGGAATTGAGCGCTCTCGACTTCGATGATCTATTATTAATAGCAAGAGATTTGCTGAAAATTGAAAAAGTCCGCAAAAAAGTTGCCTCGAAAATTGACTTTATGATGGTAGATGAATTTCAGGATACTAACGACATCCAATATGAGATCATTAAACTTTTAATTCCTGAACTAACTGGCAAAAATTGCGATAGCGGTATCAATTTGTTTATCGTTGGCGATGGGAAGCAAAGTATTTACGGTTTTCGCAACGCTGATATCAGAGTCTTTATGCAGGCACGCAAAGATATTCAAAAGCTAAACAGTAAGCTGATAAAATCTAATGAATTAGACAAAGATATCAGTATAAAAAGCGAAGCTTTCTCGTCGCTTGATGAAAGTATTAGTACAGGGAAATTGGACTTAAAAGTTACTTTTCGTTTGAATCCTGTGCCTGCTTCGTTCGTGAATTATATTTGCAGGGAAATAATGCAACCCGGCACATCGGAATTTGAAGTTGAGTATTCAGATTTTATTGCCGCTAAAGGCGCCGAAAAGCTAATAAATGATACTAATGAAAATATAGGTAAAGTATCATTTATTTTCTCTAAAGAAAAGGCAGAAAATGAAGTTGATTTGATTGCTGCATATATTAAAAAGTTAATCAATGACCCTGAATATACTATTATTGATAAAGATAATATTGAAAGAAGGCCTACATATTCTGATTTTGGTATTTTATCTCGGAAGAAAAATATCTTTGCTATGCTCGGCGAAGCTCTTTCCCAATATGAAATTCCTTATACTATATTTTCAGGATCGGGCTTTTTTGCATCTCAGGAAATTATGGATATTACTTCTTTTCTGAAGTTTTTGCATAATCCGAATGATGACGCTTCTTTTGCCGCAATTCTTAGATCACCTTTCTTTGATATATATGACGATAAATTATTGCAAATAAGCATAGAGCCAAAGAAATCTCTTTGGGAAAAATATATGATATGGATAGAAAATAATTATGATATTGAAACCATAGTGGATGATACCGCTATCGTAGAGGCTCCACTTAGAGCTTACCGTATTTTAAAACTAATGCTTTCGCTTGCTCCGAGACTAACCCTGTCTCAGCTTATTATTAAAATCTTAGATGAATGTTCGTGGTTTTCTACTGCAAGTATTTCTGCGGGATATAAGCAAAAAGAAGCAAATATGGAAAAATTCATACAATATTCCAGAGATTTCGAGGAGCGGGGCTTCAAAAATCTTTATGATTTCGTCGAAGAGCTGGAGTTTATTCAATCCGAGGGGTTTAAAGAAGAGGAAGCAGCATTCATTACAGGCGAGGAAGCTGTTGCTATTATGACTATACACGCCGCTAAAGGTTTAGAATTCCCAGTAGTTATTCTTGCTGATACGAATTCAGGTACCCGTGGAAACCAAAGTTGCAGTATTAATGATTATATGGGTATATCTTTTAAAATGCCATTCCGAAATTCAGACGGAACTATCATCAGAGTTCAAAGTCCAGCGTATAAATTATCTTCGAAATGGTCTAAAGCGGCAAGCGATGCTGAAGAAAAGCGATTGCTGTATGTTGCTATGACAAGAGCTATCTCCCACTTAGCTATCTCGGCAAGAGTAAAAGAAATATCGAACGGTTACGAAAAAACTAAATCTATGCTTAAGCTTATTCTTGAGGGGCTCAACTCATCTGTGGATTTTCTTGGTGGAAATGATAATTTTCCTATTAATGATAAAATTAATCTCTTTTATAATAAAGAAATAATAGAAAAAGAACTAAACTATGAAGTAGATATTGTAAAATCAGCAGAATATATTGATCAAAAATCTGCCAGCAAGCAAGTTTTTAAAACAAATCAAATTGATTTGATCAAAGGAATTGCTCCTGAGCCATTCGATAACATGTTCAGTGCCACAAAATTAGCTTTGTTCAAGGATGATCACGACCAATTTGTAAACAGATATGTGCTGGGCTTCAAAGAATATGACGACGATAATAAATTCAATTACTTTGTTAAAAAAGAAAATGCTGAAGAAGATGCACATGGAACTAAGGCTGGAACTTTGATACATCAAACTTTAGAGAGTATTAAAGATTGGATTTCTCCCGATGGCACAGTAAATACCAAAGTACTGAATGATGCAATAGACAGAGTGCTAATGGAAAACAGCAAATATATCAGCGATGATCTGAGAAGGAGGATCAATCAGGAATGCTCTTATATCTCATCTACAAGATTGCTTCGTGAGTATTCCTCATTTATTAAAGATTCAAAAACCGAACACTATCTGCAAATGCCTGTTAATAATAATATCTTAGTTGGCTCTATTGATATGCTGATTAAAAATAAAGATGGGGATTTTGAGATATGGGACTGGAAATCCAACCATGTCTCAGGTGAAAAGCAAATGAAAGAATTAGCCAAGCATTATGAAATGCAGATGAAAGTTTATGCTGGATTATTCAGTTTGGCTGAACCAACGCAGGAAAATATTATATGTCGTTTACTATTTACAAGACGCGCTAACACCAAGGCAAAAGATGAGGAATGGACACACACTTTTAAATGGTATAGGTCGCAGGCATCATCCTTCCTAACCGAAATAGGTAAATATATTACAGAGATCAATAAATACTAATGTCATGTCAAATATTTATTATCAATCAAACAGGAATGATTGATCTACTAAAAGTAGGTTTCTTCAGCATAACAATCATTCTTGATTGTTGTTTATTAACTTGATATGACACTAAGTTGGATTTATTTTCGAATGTTGCTTGTCGCTTGTTTCCATCTCGAGATTGCGGATCAGATCACGCATCTTTACATATCTGAATATCCCAAGAGCGATAGTAATAAAAGCTGTTGGAACAAAGATATATCCTACCATCTCTATCCATACACTACCGAAGAACTGAATGAAGGAAAAGCCGCCGGCAAGCAAAGCCAGCCCAGTTCGTTGGTACGAAAGGAATGTTCTTTCGTTTGCCAGAATTGAGCGAGCCGCAGCAAGCTGATCATTTAATTCGAGCTCTTTGGCTATAAACTTCTGGTAAAGATTTTTACCCATTTTCATATTCATATTTAGTTTCATTGGTTTATTATATATTTAACAAATGACCATTTTTCTTAAGCCAGTTTATTTGTTTTTTATATGAAGGCATGATCCGGGCAACAATATTCCAGAATTTCTGAGAGTGATTAAGCTCTATCAGATGCGCCAGCTCGTGGATTATTACATAATCAATTACTCTTTCCGGAGCCATGATAAGCCGCCAGCTTAAGTTGATATTCTTTTTGCTGCTGCACGAACCCCATCTTTTCTCAGCATTAGATATTTTTACTTTCTTATAATGCACTTTCAGAGTTTTAGCATAATGAGCAGCTTTTCTGTTAAAATAATTCAATGCTTCTATGCTATACCATTGCTTTAGTAAATGTGGAGCAATTCTCTTATGCTTTTCTTCTATTACTATATGGTTGTTTTCTAAATATATAGGCTGTCTTAAGTTATACGCATACTTCAAAGCCACCTGATTGCCGCGGTAAAGCACTTTATCCCCTTCATCATAGCTTATTTCGGGGACTTCCTCCTTGAGTTTTAGTACATTCTGCTTTTTTTCCTCAATCCAATTCTTTTTGCTTTGAATAATCTCCTTAATTGTTTTCATAGGCATTATATCAGGAGCCCTGACTATGACATTTGCCTCAGCATCAACAGTAATGGAAAGTGACTTCCTCTTTGAGAGAACGATCCTATTCACTACTATATCATCTATTATGTTTTCTTGCATTGATTTCACCATAAGCTGATAATCTTTTATTTATATACTCTTTAATAGGAGTTTTAACTAATGATATCTCATAAATTTTTTCGCCGCTTTTCATATACATATTGCTGATCAGAGATAATGCCATAGCAACAAAGAACCAAAGATTATAAGTGATCAGATTATTAGCCGAGAGGAAATTCGTCTGGAATATAATGACGAAAGATACCATCATAGTGCAAATCAATCTTTTGTCTTCATCGGATAAATATTCATTATACTTTTTATACTTTAGCAACCTGTATAAATGAAAGAAAATGCCTATAAAAATACTTGTAAACACGAGCAAGGCAGGGATACCCATCTCAGCCAGTATGGCAAAAGAGCTAAAATCAATATATATCTGTGTAAATCTCGGGTCATATTGCGTCTGCCCTAATCCTATGCCTGTTACAGGATTTCTTTCCATTAATCTTATGCTCATCTCAGCAGTCTGGCTTCTTGCCCCGAAAGAATCTCCCCTCATACCCTCAGAGATCCGTTTATCAGTTTTGATCAAACTGGATATCCTTTTTTCAAATAAGCCATAAACACTTACCTTAGTATAATTTTTGATTATCCCATCGGCAACGAAAACCAAAGCGGCTGCGAGCAGCAAATAAACGAACAACATCTTTAATCTCTTACCACGGAACATCAGCATTATGACAAAAAGTATCAGAAATATCCCTAACACAGCAGTTAGCGAAAATGTAAGGAAAAGCGTTATTACAGACAAAACAACGGCAGAAGTGTTGAATACTCTGCTTCGGAAATATGACATTTTATTTTGAAAATATGGCGATATCAAAAAAGATAAAATGATCAGATTATTCATCGCCAAAGTAGATGGTTCAGAAAAAATTGAAGTAGCCCTATAAAAATCCTTGTACCTCAAAGCAAGCTGGCTCGTGGCAACCTCTTTGTCAAGATCGCCTCGCACCGATAGAGATTGATTGGTTAGCTCTATCCAGCCCAAGGGCAGATCGAACATCCTTGCAAAAAGCTGATACACAGCATATAAATTGATTATGATACTCAGTATTATCCACATCTTTATTACATTTGCCCACACTTTGGGCTTGATCTCGTAAAGATAGCAAATCACTGCGAATAAAGCTATAAAAACCATGTGTACATAGGTTTTCAAAAACTGAGTTATAAGAACTTTATCCATAGAAAGTAAAGGTAACAAACCTGATATCAACCCAAACAAAAGAAATATCAAAATCAATAGAAAAGTATAATTAAAACTAAAGCGAAGCTTAACTCCATCATAAAATACTTTTTTTAGGAAACTAATATAGAATATTATCAAGAACAGATCAATATAAGTAAATCCATAAGTACCGATTGCAAAAAGCTGGAAACTTTGTGTAAAATATAAAAGAAATAAAATTACTATCAGAATGCTCATCATATATCTAAATAAATTATGTTCATTACAAAAATATTTAACTACTCAGCTTTCTGAGCTGCAAAGCACTTTTTTATTACTATCTATTGCGTATATAAGCTAAGTGCAATAAAATCAAATAAAAAGGGCATAAAAAATGCAAATTACAAAATCAATTCCTCATCTCCAAGATATAAATTATTTTTTAGAATTGGGCTCTATCATCAAGAATATTCCTAATATTTCGCAAATACCCATGGCTTCCTCTTATCAAAAGTGGAAGTTAGATAAAATCCCCCTCTTACAAATCCTTCGATCCCGACCTGTTGGGAGAGTGGGCTGGGGGTGTTGGAAATACTAAAAATTAATGAGTTAAAGCTAATATATTTTTTCATGACTTGGCCTGTTACGCAGTATCTTGGCGGAGAGTATAAAAGCAAGAGCTTATAATAATTACATAATACTAACTATTTTGCAATTCGCGGGCGCTTTCTAAAGCAGCGTGAGTGATTTCTGAGCCACTTATCAGTTTAGCTACTTCTTCCAAAGATTCTTCGTTGCTTAAAGTCTTTCCTTTTATAATACTTAATCCATCTCTCTCTAATTTTTCAACGCGGATATTCCTATTTGCCATGGCGGCTATCTGCGGAAGATGCGTGATGGCAAGTATTTGGTGCTTTACCGCGAGCTGCCGCATTTCTTTGCCAACTATCTGAGCTATTCTACCGCTTATACCTGTATCAATTTCGTCGAATACCAGTATTGGAAGATTTTCCGAGTCCGCTACGATGCTCTTTATGGCTAACATTACGCGTGAAATTTCTCCACCAGAGGCAATCCTTGCAAGTGGTTTGAGCGGTTCGCCGGGATTAGTGGAGATCAGAAATTCTATTCTATCAATGCCTTTCTGGTTTAACTTATAATGCTTTCCGTTGATTTCAGCCGTTATATCTCTAATGTCTGCATCCTCTAATACAGTATTAGTGATCTCTACTTTGAAATCAGCTTTATAAATACCGAGTACGTTTAATTTCTGAATGATTGAAGCAGAAAATTTCTCAGAGTGAAGTTTCCTAAGATCGCTTATTTTATTTGCTAAATTCCCTAAATCGTGCTTTTTTTGAATAATTTCATTAGTAATATCATTTAAATCATTATCATAATTACTTACTAAGGAAAGCTGACCTTCTAAGAATTTTTTTCTCTCAAATATCTGATCGTAAGCTCCGTATTTCTTTCTTAACCCGCGTAAAAGGGAGACCCTTTCCCGCATTTTTTCAATTTTTTCAGGGTCAAATTCTATAGCGGAGGAATAATCCCTTGTGTATTTCGCAATTTCATCAATGGCTATAAGTGCCGCATTACATTCTTTAGCATAAACAGAGAAACTGTCATCAATTTGAGCAAGTTGTCTGATGGCTTTGTGGGCATCGCTTATTTTTTCATGAGCAGAAGAATCGCTTTCATACAGTTTTGAGAATACTTCATTAGAAAGATCAAGCAATAGCTCAAAGTTTTCAAGTATTTTCAACTCATTTTCAATTTTGCTCTCCTCATTTTCTTCCGGACTGATTTTGTTTATTTCATCAAGCTCGAATTGCATCAGTTCGGCACTTCTTTTTAATTCAGAACCTTTTGCGGATAATTCTGAGTAGTTGTTTATAGTATCCTTCAATTCATTGAATAGCCTTTTATGATCATTGAGATGATGCTCTATACCTGAAATATTGTCAAGTATAAAAATATGGGATTTGGTGTTTAATAAAATCTGGTGGTCATGCTGCCCATGGAAATCAACTAATGTATCTCCATATTCTTTTAGCTTGGAAACGGGAATGGGAGTATCGTTTAGAAAGCATCGCGAAATGCCTTTAGCGGAAATTTCTCGCCTAAGTATCACTTCATTGTCAAAAATATCATAATCGTTATCTTCCAGCTCTTTAAAAATACGGTGGGAAACGGGAAAGGAAAAGATACATTCTATCGTTGCTTTTTTGCTGGTTTTCCGAACTACATCAGCCGAGCCGCGATCTCCGAGAGCCAGCATAAGAGCATCCACTATAACGGATTTCCCAGCCCCGGTTTCGCCTGTTAATATATTCAAATTAGGCGAAAACTCAAGCATGAGACTTTCTATTAGTGCAAAATCTTTTATCTCCAGTGATTTTAGCATAGGATCTTTTTCTAATAACTTTATCAATAATCAAAAATACAAATATAATAAAGATTATATGAACTAAGCAGAGAGTTATTGCAACAAATTATTGTAGTGCCATGTCAACTTAATAAGCAACAATCAAGAATGCTTGTTCTACTTAAGAAACCTACTTTTAGCAGATCAATCATTCCTGATTGATTGACAATTAATATTTGACATGACAGTAGTTAAGCTAAATATAGTAAATCCTGCAGTTAGTAAGCGTTCCAAGTGTAAATAATGCCTTTAGAAGAAATATGAATTACATTTATCCTGCAATAGCTCTTACAACTAATGACGGAGTTTCTTCTTCCTTACCATATCAAGGCCTTTGATCAAAGTCGCCTCAGGCAAGTCAATATCAAAGCCGGAGCGGGGGACACCCTTATTATTCTTCTTCCTTTCTATGGCTATGAGGAAATCCTGTTCGGCAGCTTCATAATTCCCAAGATAATACTCTGAATATGCTTTTAGCGACAGAGCGTAAAGCTGTTCGGGGGCTTTTTCGAGAGATTTTTCAGCCCATACTAAGGATTCTTCGAATTTCTTCTGATTGCCAGCCATCTGAGCAAGAGTGGCAGCGGCACTTGCTAATACAGAATCAGAGAGTTTGTCAGATTCTACGGCAAAGCGTATAGCTGATTCGGCTTCTTTAAAAAGCTGCATCTGGGCTAATGTCTGTCCGAGCTGATACCATGAATATCCATCAAGCGGGTGATTTTTAACTTGCTTAATCAACATTCCATAATTCCGCTTTATTTTCTTTTCCATAATTTCTCTTGACATATCATAACCAAGATGCTTGATTACAACATCAGAAAAGCCGACAGATTTCCCCAGATTAATTATCGAAGGAGATATTTGCTCGTGTATATTACCCGAAAATTTAATTTTAGGATAGCCGTAGTTCCTGAATAATCTGGGGTAGCCGCCGCGATGCACTTCGCTTTCCCCAGTTAGTTGCAAATGGCTGCTTTCTATAGTTACATGATAAGCACCAATCCTATGGTGCGTTTTGCTGAGCATAGATTTTAGATTGCAGGAGCTGTCCTCTGTGAGTCGTTCATCTGCATCTAAGTACAGTATCCACTCTCCGCGGCAATGCTTGAGAGATTCATTCCTTGCGGCTGAAAAGTCATCTATCCACTCGAAATCAAAGATTTTCGCACCGTGCTTTTTTGCAATCTCTTTCGTTGAGTCTTGCGAACCAGTATCTACTATAATTATTTCATCAACTATTTCTTTAACGCTTTCAAGGCATCCGGGGAGCATCTCCTCCTCATTTTTCACTATCATAGCTAACGAAATAAAAGGTTTGGAAATATCTTTAAATTGTTTTTTAAATTCCGGATCGAAAACTTTTTGAGCAGTTGATATATCATTAACTTTTAATATCTTAGCATTCACCTGATTTAAAAACCGAATAATATCTTTTCTTTCCGGAGCGAGAGAATTTGCTTTTTCAAGTAATTCTTTTGATTTTGATATGTTTTTAGACACAAACTCAATATTAGCCATTCCGACCAGGCATCCAATATCATTATTATCTATGATCAATCCGCTATCAAAATATTTTTTTGCAGCATCATAATCTTTCAGTGCAACAGAGCTTCTCCCCAAGCGGAAGAATAAATGCTGGTCTGGCAGATTGTAATCTCCTGCAAGCTTAGCCGCTATGTCCTGATTATTCTTTGCAATAAGCATGGCTTTATAATGCTCTAAAGCTCTTGCGTTATCCCCAATCTGGAAATATGTATCTCCAAGTATGAAATTTGCGAAGGATTGCACTGGAATTATTTGTAGAGATTCCGTTGCACGATCTATTGCCAGCTTATACCTTCCCATCCGAAAAGCAATGATAGCCCCAAAATTCAGTGCCTGCGGTTTTACTATGCCTTTGGGCTCTGTTAATTCCAAAGCTCTAAGAATATCCTGCTCTGCATTATTTAAATTGCCGAGAGCCATATTAGTTTTAGCTCTTTGGTACAAGTTATATGGTTCATCAGGATCGTTCAACAGCGCTTTATTTAATAGCTCAAGGTTCCTGCTTTGCTTTTTATACATTGCGTTTTTATCGTGAGAATAACCGAGATGAGAAAATCGCAGGAATGTAGTTCGCAGTTTATAGCCAAGAGCCAGCACAGATTTGATGACTTGCTCGTGAATGATACCCTGAAATCTGATTTCAGGATGATTCAAAAAAAGTCTGAGCAGATTACTGGTATAAGTATCTGTGCCGCCATCCTGCCTTTTTGCTTCAGATATTACTTCAATAAGCCAGCCACCTACATCTAAGGGGCTGTTGCGGAGTTCTGTTTTTAAAAGTTCCGGGTTCAGCAGTCTTTCGTCAGCATCTATACTAAGTATATATTGAAATCTTGCCTGGCTGAGTGCAAAGTTTCGAGCGTCAGCAAAATTGTTTTTCCAATCATGAAAAAATATTCTACAGTTATATTTTTCAGCAATTTCTAATGTTCTGTCTTTAGAACCAGTATCAACGAGGACAATCTCGTCGGCAATATTCATTATGGACTCAAGGCAGCCCTTAAGCATATCTTCTTCGTTTTTAGTTATTATACAAACAGAAATTTTGATGTCAGATTCTTGTACATTCATAATTTTTAAATATTAATTGATAACAACCCCTAATAGATAGCAAAAAATGTGCTAAAAATCAAATTTCTATAAAATTATTAAAATTCGTATATTACTAAGTTATACTTGTTGAATTACAAAAAAGCTATCGGAATATTAATGAGTGAGTTCAAATTACATTCAAGCTACAAGCCCTCTGGCGACCAACCCCAGGCAATCAGAGAGCTTACTGAAGCTATTAACAGAGGAGATAAGCATCAAACTTTGCTCGGCATTACAGGCTCAGGCAAGACTTTCACTATGTCTAATGTAATACAAAAAGTGCAGAAGCCCACACTTGTAATATCTCCGAATAAAACGCTTGCCGCACAATTATATAGTGAATTCAAGAATTTCTTCCCCGAGAATGCCGTTGAATATTTTATTTCTTACTATGATTATTATCAGCCCGAAGCATATATTCCGACTACTGATACTTACATAGAAAAAGATTTCTCAATAAATGACGAAATTGACCGGCTGCGGCTAAAAGCTACCAGCTCGCTCGTGGACGAAAGAAGAGATGTGATAGTGGTTGCTTCCGTTAGCTGCATTTACAGTATAGGTCGCAAAGATGATTACATGGCTCATCTTTTCCCAATACGTGTTGGTCAGAAATTAGACAGACAGGAATTACTCTATAAGCTGTCCGATCTGCATTATACAAGAAATGACCACGAATTTGAACGGGGTACTTTCAGAGTACGAGGAGACGTAATAGACATAATCCCTGCTTATGAACTTAACGAAGCTATACGCATAGAACTATTTGGCGATGAAATTGACCGGCTACAGATGATTGATCCTAATTCAGGAAAATCTCTTTACACTATGGAATCAATTATTATTAATCCCGCTAAGCTTTTTGTTACATCCAAAGACCAACTACAAAGAGCAATGGTGGACATAAAAGATGAACTATATGATCGGCTAAAAGAACTGCGGGAAAACGGCAAAATGCTCGAAGCGCAACGTTTGGAGCAACGAACGATATTCGATTTAGAAATGATGAAGGAAGTTGGCTACTGCTCCGGTATAGAAAATTATTCTATGCATATATCGGGCAGGCAGTTCGGCGAGCGACCCCACTGCTTGTTTGATTTCTTCCCCAAAGATTATTTGCTTATGATAGACGAAAGCCACGTTACAGTGCCACAGCTTAGAGCTATGTACAATGGAGACCGCTCGCGTAAGACTAATTTAGTAGAGCATGGCTTTAGATTGCCCTCAGCTTTGGAAAACAGACCGCTCAAGTTCGATGAATTTGAATCTCTTGTCAATCAGGCAGTATTCGTAAGCGCCACCCCTGGAGATTATGAGATGGATCAATCCGGCGGAGCTTTCGTAGAGCAGATAATCAGGCCTACCGGCTTGCTTGATCCAAGAGTAGAGGTAAGAGAAGTTAAAACACAAATAGATGATCTAATTCATGAGATACGGCTTAGGGTAGAAAAAAAGGAAAGAGTATTGGTTACTACTCTAACTAAAAGAATGGCAGAAGATCTTGCTGAGTATTTAGAAAATCTGCAAATTAAAGTAGCTTACATTCACTCCGATATTGTTTCGTTAGAACGCGTTGAGATAATTAGAGATCTGCGTATTGGCAAACATGATGTGTTGGTTGGCGTTAATCTGCTTAGGGAGGGACTTGATCTACCTGAAGTTTCTCTCGTGGCTATACTGGATGCCGATAAGGAAGGATTCCTGCGCAGCGAGAGATCACTACTGCAGACAGCCGGCAGAACTGCACGTAACGTAGAAGGGCTCGTAATACTTTACGCAGACAGGATAACGCGTTCGATGAAAGCACTGATTGACGAAACCAACCGCCGCCGGAAAGTCCAGACAGAATATAATTTAAAACACGGAATAAACCCGAGAACGGTGCTGAAATCGCTTGATGAGATAATGAATTCTACTTCTGTGGCGGATATTTATCACTCGAAGATCCAGAGAATGACCGAAAAAGAAGAACGAAAAATCAAAAAAGCCGCAGAACCTTTGGCAGAGTATTTAACTGAAAGCCAGAAAGATGAACTCGTGGAACAACTCTTCACTGAAATGAAAAAAGCGGCTCGCGAGCTTGATTTCGAAAAGGCAGCAGAACTTCGCGACGAGATAAAAAGATTACAACACGTACAAGGGAAAACAAAAAATATTACAAAATAGATTTGTTGATTTGCAAAAATTCATTATATTATAAAATAAACAAAATTATTAGAGATAGTATCCGATTGGGGAGATTTTTGATAATTATCCTTTTTCAACTAAAAGAATTACTATAATGGATAATCGCATCCTGCAATATCTCGAAAAAGTAGTTGATTCAATTTCCATAATTGAGGAAAATCTTGCCGGTCTGGGGTTTCAGGACTATAAAACCGACAGGAAGAGGATGATAACTGTTGTAAACCATTTCGAGACGATCATTGAAGCATTGCACCAGATACCACAGCAGGTAAAAGATGAACACTCCGAGATTGATTGGTCTTTCCTCGATAATTTTCGCGAAAGAATAAGCGACCCTCATAATGGAATAAACGAGGCAGAAGTCTGGGAAATCAGCAAGATGACTCTCCTAAAGCTAAAAAAAGCAATCAACAAATCCTTCTTTTAAATAAGGAGTGCCACCATACAACATATCTTTATTAAGTCAGAATATACAAAAGCAAGGCATACTAAGCAAGATGCTTTTCCTCTTCTTCCTTCTTTTCAACTAAGTGAGCTATCAGCAAGCCAACACCGCCAAATGTCATTATCATACCAAAGTATGCCGCTTCCTCAGGAAGAATATTTGCGCTGGCGAGCAAGGCACCAATAAATATGCCAACGCCCGAACCAATAAGTAATAACGCCCATTTTAAAACAACTAATTTTTTGGGCTTCGTCTCGAATATCGTTGCGTCCATTCCTTTTTCGATAAGTGCTAACCGCTCTTTGTTCCTTGTCATTAGTGCTACATACAGTATTCCAAAGATTGAGATAAAAGGTGTAACTATAGCTACTATCGGTATAACAATATTTTCTGCCACGATGTACTCCGTTTTCTAAATGAAACAAATTTACTCTTTGTTTGCTATGACGAGAAAAAATGATTGGCGGTTACATAAAAAATGTTTATTATTAAAGTGTAACCATTACGTTAAGTTTTTCGTCATAGAATTAGATGACAACAGAAGAAGAACATATTATAATAGATAAAGTGCTTGCCGGCAATAGTAACAGCTATGCCATATTGGTAAACGAATATAAAAATATGACTTTTACTGTTGCCATCAGAATACTTAGGAACAGAGAAGATGCCGAGGAAATAGCCATGGATGCTTTTATCAAAGCATACGAAAAACTAAGCGATTTCAATAAAGGATCGAAGTTTTCTTCATGGCTGTACAGAATCACTTATAATGCGGCTATTGACAGGAAAAGAAAAGCAGAGCCAGATATCTTCAGCATGGATGCCATAGACGATACTTCTGCATACTTCGACAAAATAATGTTTGAAAATGCTATTGATGAATTTAGCAGGATCAGCTCTAAAGAAAGTATTATATTACAAAGGCGTTGGAAGCTCTGCCGGAAGTTGAATCTGTAATTATTACATTATATTATCTTTCTGGCTGTACAGTTAAAGAGATTTCTGAAATAACGGAGCTTTCGATCTCTAATATAAAAGTAAAACTCTTCCGCTCGCGGAACAAACTATACACTGAGCTGAAGAGATTGCTAAAAGACGAAGTTAGTTCTTTGATGTGAGAGAAATTCAATCCCTCACATATAAATATATTAGGATCAGGAAAGAGAGATGCAAAATTTCTACTTCCTTCATCGAATTTGAAATCTTGAGCAATATGAAAATTTTATATGGTAAATGATGAAAACAAATAATCTAAATATTGATATACAAACCAAATCACTGCTCGAGCAGGGTGGTTTGGAAGAAGCTCCCTCCAGCTTTACAGAAACAATTATGAATAAACTAAAAATGTCTGAAAAACCGCTATTAGCTTCTTATACACCAGTTATCAACAAAAAGGGATGGTTACTTATATCTGCATTTATGGTTTTATTGATAGTTGTTTTCATCATTACTGGTTCTATGGAATCCAATCAGGGATCAGTCTCTTACGGCTATACGAAAGATATTACTAATACTATAAATAGCATTACTGGCTCTATTATACATATATTTACTATCATACCATCTTATATTCTATTATTTCCGTTCGCACTGATTCTCTTTTATGGATTCGAGAAATTGCTAAAGAAATTATCCGGCAGACAATCGTAACCAATTAAAAACTTATCCGTATAAATAAACTGCGAATATATTTTTTTCGCATAAATTAACTATATTTGCCATATATAGTTTTGGCATTATATTTTTAATAAATAGAAACAAAATATGAGAGTACTCGAAGTAGATAATATTGTTAAGAAATTTGGTGATTTCACTGCCGTTGGAGGCGTATCTTTCAACGTCGAAAAAGGTAGAATTATGGGAGTTCTTGGCCCTAATGGTGCCGGTAAGACCACTACTATCCGAATGATCAACAACATATTGATCCCCGACGAAGGCAGGATTACAATTTTCGGCGAGCCAGTTAGCTACGACCTGCAGAACCGTATTGGCTACCTGCCCGAAGAACGCGGTCTTTATAAAAAAGTAAAAGTTATAGACCAGCTTGTTTATTTTGCCCAGCTCAAAGGTATGAGTAAAGCTGATGCTACCGAAAAAGGCAGGCAATGGTTACGACGTGTAGATGCCTCAGATTGGGAAACAAAAAAGATCCAGGAGCTTTCCAAAGGTATGCAGCAAAAAGTCCAGTTCGTTAGCACTATACTGCATAATCCCGAGATACTGATCCTTGACGAACCATTCTCAGGATTTGACCCGCTGAATGTAGAACTACTGAAACGTATCATCCTTGACCTAAGAGACCAAGGCAAAACCATATTACTTTCCACTCACGTGATGGAACAAGCAGAGCAGATGTGTGATGACATCGTATTGATAAGCAAAGGCATACATATACGCTCCGGCAATCTAAGGGAAATAAAAAGAAGCTTCGGAAAAGATACCATATTAATGGAGTTCGATGGCGACGATACATTCCTGAATAAATTCTCTGGTCTGAAATTCGTTAATCGCTCGAAAAATAGAGTTGAATTCAGAATAACCAACGAAGAAGTAAAACTGAAGGATATACTCAAAACTGCTGCCGACAGCGTTGACCTTTTCAAATTCGAACTTGTAGAACCGAGCTTACGCGAAATATTTATTGACCTTGTATCCGATAAAGTGGAGGTGGAAAATGCGTAATTCATCATCAAAAATATGGACAATAATAAAGCATGAATACTTTCTGAAAGTTAAATCTAAAGCATTTATTATTGGAACTATACTGGGACCAATACTGATGTTGCTCATAGTTGCAGTTCCAGCCACTGTAGCGTTTCTTTCCGAGGGAACCACAGCCCGCAAAGTCGCTATAAAAGATCATACAGGTAGGTTTGCAGATGAGATTATCAAGACAGATCCTGAAATATTCCTAAAAACAGATCTAAGCGAAGAGCAGCTAAAAGCAGAAGTAAAGACGGGAAATTTCGATAGCTATGTGATCATACCGGGTGATTTCATGGAAAGTGGTTCTGCCACATTGTTCTCAATGGGTGGTGGTGGACTTGGGTTCCGCAAGACAATAGAAAATTCACTCGACCATATTTACAGAAGTGAATTATACAAAGATGCCGTGGCACAAGGCAAAGATACCGTAATGCTTAAAAGGTATCTACAAGCCGTAAACATAGAATCCTATGACGTTTCTACAGCTGTAACACAAGAAGATACTTCAGAGTTAATTGCTATAATTGGTTATTTCCTTGGGCTTGCCATATACGCCATGATGCTGATGTATGGTGCTCAGGTATTGCGTGGGGTTGTTGAAGAAAAAGCTAACAGGATAGTCGAAGTAATAGCTTCGTCGGCTAAACCATTCGAGATCATGTTCGGCAAGGTAATAGGGATAGGAGCAGTAGGACTTACTCAAGTGCTGGTGTGGGGTATTGCTTTTATTGGATTACTCATGGCAGGGGGAACCATTTTAGAAATGATAATGGGAGTGCCCGATACAATAAACCAATCAATGCCACCAGACATGTTAACAGGCGTAACCCCTGAACAAATGAAAATACTCAGCACATTCGAGGCATTGAAATCAACGCTATCGTTATGGCATGCCGCAGGATTTCTGTTTTATTTTTTGGCAGGATATTTCATTTATTCGTCGCTGTTTGCCGCTATCGGTTCTGCTGTTGATCAAGAGCAGGATGCCCAGCAGCTTCAGGGGCCCATCATGATACCTTTGATACTGCCCATACTTATTATTTTCAATGTTTTACAGAATCCTGAAGGCATACTGGCTACCGTGCTATCACTGATACCCTTCTTTACACCTATTTTGATGACAGTTAGAATGATAGCAACAGACGTACCTATATGGCAATTAGCATTAAGTGTGGTGCTGCTTATACTTACGTTCTTCGGTACTTTATGGGTAGCGGCTAAGATCTATCGCGTAGGAATATTGATGTATGGCAAAAAACCGAATTTCAAAGATTTGATCAAATGGATAAGACTGGCAAAATAAACATTTGACAGATCAGAATATATGTGTTGATGATCAAATAAATTAGAACTTACTATTAATAATAAGTTCTAA
>CAYQTZ010000008.1:9490-20392 GCA_964420565.1 uncultured Hyphomicrobiales bacterium | reverse complement strand
AATTAATATTACTACTCAGCAATATAATATGAAATAATAATTTTTTACTACCGTCCATAGATATATCTTTTTGTTAAATTAAAATAGGGTTATAAAATGACAAACATTAAAAATTTTTTTTATCTGGCAGCAGTTTTATCATTTGTAATGCTTACAAATGTTGCCTGTAGCAATAACGAAAATGAAACCTCAAACGAGCCACAGGTTATAAATGAAGATAGGGGCACTGTAGAAATCGCTTCAGCAAATACTCCCGATGAGACTAACTCAGGCGTTCCCGTTTATGCAATTGATAATGTCGGACAGCCGGTTTCAGGCAAAGCAGTTGATTTTACATGGACTGAAAATGGCAACTCAAAGCAATTTTCAGAACTGACCAAAGGCAAAGTCGTATTTCTCAATTTTTGGGGGACATGGTGCCCGCCATGCCGCAAGGAAATTCCCGATATTATTGAAATAAGCAAAGACTTAAAAGACGATGACTTTATTATTATAGGTATTGCTATGGAACGCAACCCTAACGACGCAATTAACAAGGTTTCAAATTACGTAAATTCTAAAGGCATTCCATATATCAATGTAATTGCAAATTCAGAGATCATAGGAGCTTATGGTGGTGTGCAGGCAGTACCAACCACTATAATAATTGATAAAAACGGCAACATCGCCGAAAGGATCGTGGGCATGAGAGATAAAGCCCAGTTTATGCAAAGCATTAACAAAGTTCTGAAATAAAGACAATATTTTAATATTAATATCCCCCTCCCTTATAGAGTAACCGGGCGATGTGGGTAAATTAATAGAAAAAGCCAATCCCTCCCGATATATTTAGACATAAGACTTCCCCTCTTCGTAAGAGGGGAATTTTTATCTTACTTACCCGCTTGGTAAGAGGGGATCGAGGGGTGTTTGTGAAAAAATATAACCAATTTAATCAGTAAACTCCCCCTCAATCCAACTCTTAAAAGAGAGGGAGGTTAATCCATTATATTACAACGTCTTACTCCCTCCTTTGCGTAGTAAAGGAGAGCTGGGGAGTGATCAATTATAGGATTTTGTAAAATCTCATATACGAACTGCTTTTATGGTACAGATATTGCTTGATAAAGAGCAAAGTATTGTTCAATTTATTTGAATGAGGTGCAGCATGAGGATTAGATTAGTATCGGACAGAATGAACGCAGAGGAAAAATTTACAGTCTTTTTTGTCTCCGTTTTCATTATATCAGTTTCTTTACTATTTTTGTTGTAAATTTATTTGAAGGTGTAATATATATTTTTGGAAATTTGTACACCAATATAAAATTTACAAATAGGGAACAGCATTTATGGCATTAAGAATAACATATCACCTTGTGGCTATACTGGTCTTACTTTCGTCAGCTCTAAGTCAAACTGCAGATAGCTCGAACGACGAAGAAGACATAATGACCAGATATAGCATATTTGGTTCGTATAACAACAATTATTATAATGCAGGTTTTTCTAATCTGCCTGAAATTCCGAGCTGCTGCCCATTCTTTAGTGATGGCAAAGGCATTGGCTATAGCTTTGGAGGCGGATTTGATTATGAGCTTCCCCATAATTTCCTTATTGGGCTCAGAGTTTCATACGGAAATATTAGCGGCGATTTTGAAACGCAGGAAACGACAACTGTTCGTATTGATGATCAGACAGAAAAAGGAGCTTTCGAGCATATAATTAATGCTTCGATGCATGAAATTGCATTTGAACCAATACTGACATATAAACCATTTAAAGATTTGGAATTATACGGAGGTGGTCATATAGGTTATTTGATAGCGAAAGATTATGTGCATTACGAAAGAATTATTTTACCCAAGGACCGTGGTGTATTCGAGGATACTAAATCCAGAACTCGCAATTACTCTGAAGGCGAAATTCCCCAATCTAATTCCATATATGGTGCATTGATTATTGGCGCGGCTTATCTATTCCCAATGAATCAACAAAAATCTATTTTCATATCACCAGAATTTTTTTATACTGCAGGTATTACAAATGTTGTAAAGAATATTGACTGGAAAATAAATACTTTCAGAATAGGACTAAGCATAAAATATTCCCCAAAAGAAATTATCCCGGATCCTATTCAAATAGAACCTCACAAAAAGGATTTCAGACAGATATTAGTACTTGATACTCTTGTTGTTGAATCCGAGAACATAGTGAAGAAAAAGTATGTTCAGGGAGAACCACACTTTGACAGAGAAGAGCAGCTCGTTGAGAATACTATGATCATTACAGAAATCACTAAGCGAGTAGATACTTTATTCAGACGGCCAGAGCCAGTTGTAGAAATAAATTTCAGCACTCCCGTAATTAGTATCGAAACGCATTATGTAACCGAAGCATTCCCAATTCTACCAGTTATCTTTTTCAAAGAAAATTCATCTGACTTAATTGATTTTCATAATCAAATAAAAGACAAAAGCAATTTCTCAACTAATGATCTTGAGACTAACCCTGTGCTGTTCAATAAGGAAATACTCAATATCATCGGCGAGCGGCTTACTGTTAATCCTGATTCGAAGATAACCGTGAAAGCTTATGCCGATTCAATTACAGAGAACGGAAACTGCGATCTTGCCATTCAAAGAGCAGAAAAGATCCGTGAATACTTAAGCAGTGTCTGGAATATTGATAATGAAAGGATAAACATTGACGACAGGAAAAAGAACTGCACACCTTTCCAGCCCACATTCTCGGAAAACGACAGCGGCTACGCAGAGAATCGCAGAGCCGTTATTATGTCTGATTCACCTAAAATACTTGCTCCAATCCACAGAGAAAGATATTCCGAAGTAGTAGATGTACAGCCAAAGATCATTGAATTAGACCCATCAGGTACTACAGAAATAGGCATCAGAGAATGGGAAATAATGGGTATGCAAGACGGCAAAGAGATATTCAGCAAAACAGGCACAGGCAAACCCCAGCTCGTTACTGAAGAAATTACACGATATAAAGCAGACGCTCTGATGGATGGCAATAAATTGGATATCATATTCAGTGTTACTGATGTTGAGGGAGTGAAAGCCGCAAGCACTAAAAACATAAAAATAATCAAAGATGTATCCGAACTCGAAGTAGAAAGGCTATCTCTTATCTTGTTTGATGTTTCCAGCGATAAAATACCAGAACACGCCATACCAGGTATTGAAGATCTTATGAAATCTGTAGATGACTCTACAAGAATTAGAATTATTGGCTACTCTGATGTGCTCGGCCCCTTTGATTTTAACAAGGAGCTTTCCGAAAATAGAGCTAAAAACACCCAAGCCCTCATTAAATCATTTGCTCCAAATGCAAATATTATTGAAATGAAAGGCGTGGGATCTTTGCAATATCCTCCGGGGATCCATTCGTATGATTCGCCTACGGAAAGATTCCTATCGCGTACTGTTCAAATTGATTTGATAAAGAAGCTTTCTTCAGAAGAGCTTCTAAAAGGAAAATAAATATCCCTCTAAATAGTTTATAATAACACAAGTAACTGTTAAAGATCAATTAAGGTTGGAAATATGAGCGGCTTAAAAGAAAAATTATTTGAATTGAAAGAGAAACGAAATGCTATAATACTCGCACATTATTATCAGAATAAAGAAATACAGGAGGTAGCTGATTTCCTTGGCGATTCCCTTGCTCTTGCCCGGAATGCTAAGAAAACAGACGCAGATGTAATATTATTTTGCGGTGTACATTTTATGGCTGAAACTGCAAAAATACTCAACCCAACGAAAACGGTCATTCTCCCGGATATGGACGCGGGATGCTCGCTCGCCGATAATACCCCGGCAGATAAATTCAAAGCATGGGTAGATGCGCACCCTGACCATATAGTGATTTCATATATTAACTGCTCTACGGAAGTAAAAGCATTATCTGATATTATCTGTACGTCTTCGAACGCCATGAAAATGGTGCAATCTGTTCCCAAGGATAAAAAGATATGCTTTGCACCTGATAAATATCTTGGTGCTTATGTCCAAAGGCAAACAGGCAGAGAAATGGTGATCTGGGACGGTAGCTGCGAAGTCCATGAGGTCTTTTCTGAGCAGGCATTAATTGATCTGATGGGTAAATATCCATCTGCCGAAGTGCTGGCTCATCCCGAATGCCCTGGTAATATTTTGGATTATGCTGATTATATCGGTTCTACCAGCGGAATTATCAGTACTGCAAATAGTTCTGATAAAAAAGAATTTATAATAGTTACAGAACCCGGCATTATAAATACACTCGAAAAGCAAATGCCTGATAAAATATTTCACGCAGTTCCAAATCTTGAGGGATGTAGTTGCAACGAATGTCCCTATATGAAGCTCAATACTATTCCAAAAATGGTTAAGGCATTAGAAACCTTAACACCTGAAATTATTATTGAGGAAAAACTTAGGTTAAGAGCATTAAAACCATTAGAAAGAATGCTGGAGTTAAGTTGATAGAATACGAACAATACAGAGAGCTGCCTGAATACTACCTTCGCTATAAAATAGCAGAGTTTTTATACGAGGATATCCCTACAGGCGATAAGACATCGCATGGCACTATTCTGCAAGATGCACTTTCCACAGCAATCATTCAGCCCGAGGAGGATATCGTGTTCGCCGGCGAGATGATACTAAAAATAGTTTACGAGAATTATACCGCTGAATTATTTGCTAAAGATGGAGATAACGTTCCATCAGGTGATTTGATAGCCAAAGTAAAAGCTCCGTCCATATATTTGCTTTCTACCGAAAGAGTACTGCTTAATCTAATTCAGCATTTATGTGGTATCGCCACAATGACGGCAAGATACGTCAAGATTGCTAAGCCCTATGGCGTAAAGATTTTAGACACAAGAAAAACTACACCGGGGCTAAGATTATTTGAGAAATATGCCGTTACGGTGGGCGGCGGTTATAATCACAGATTTGACCTTTCGTCCGGTATTTTGATAAAGGATAATCATATAGCTGCCGCCGGTGATGTGGAATCAGCAATTTCAGCAATAAAGAAAAAAAATTATACCTTGCCAATTGAAATAGAGGTAGAGGATATGAATCAGATATATGATTCTTTAAAAGCTGGTGTTGACGGCTTTCTGCTTGATAATATGTCCCCAGAGGAAACAAAAGAAGCGGTAGCTATAATACGAAATTATAAAAATGGGAATGATATTTTCATCGAGTCTTCGGGTGGCATAACTATAGATAATATAGAAAGATACGTAAGAACAGGTGTGAATGCTGTTTCTTCTGGTGCATTGACACATAGTGTAAAATCTGCAGATATTCATATTGAATTTTAAGACCATTACAAAACCAAAGCCCCCCTAAAAAAGGAGGTGCCCCAAAAATGGAGCTATTAGCCATTAGATGAAAGATAACGAACTTATATCTAATGGCTAATAACTAAAGCCTGTAGAAAAAATATGTTTTTTATTGATCAACCGAAACTTTCGATAGCTTCGTCGGTGCTCTCATAAAATTCAAATAAAGTGTGGAAACCAGAGATTTGGAATATCTCTCGTATATCGTTGTTCAAATTGCAGATAACTACTTTCCCATTATTTGCAACTACATCTTTCAATGCAGACAGAAACACACGAAGCCCTGTGGAGTTAATAAAATTCAAGGCATTGCAATCAATTATTATCTTGGTTTGGCCCTCTACCAATTCGTGCATTGTACTGTCAAATTCTTCAATAGCATCCTGAATTTTGCCGTTAAGCTCCAAAATCTTAATATCACCTTTGCGTTTTTCCGAAATAAACATAAACATTCCTAATTGATAATTAAAAAAAATAATAACAAATAAATATAAAATACAATATAAGACAAACACATCGAAATATGCAAGCAATTTCGTATTAGCGGTTATCAGTTGACATATTACCTACGAAGTGGAATCTCTGTCAAAACTTTTTATCGCTGATTCCTGAACCTGATCATTGATAATTTCCGCAATCCTAAGTGCCTCTGCGGCTTCTTCGGCAGTTACGGCTATCTTTTTGCCGGACATTACAGCATTTGCAAAAGATCTCTGCTCTTCGAGAATTGCATTTATCTCCGGAATAGCGGGCTTTTCGTAAATGATTTTTTTATTTTTCAAACCTGCCTCTATTGTGCCAAGCATCGTAGCAGGCGATTGCATTTCTACGGATTCACTATCATTCAATATTCTATAAATATCTACTTCCTGATTGCCGAAATCCATTGATATATAAGCATTATTTTGAAAAATACGCATTTTCCGCATTGGGTGAGCTGAAATCCTTGAAGCAGTTACATTTGCCACGCAGCCATTTTCAAACTTAATTCTGGCGTTTGCTATGTCGGGAGTATTGGTCAGCACCTGAACTCCATTAGCATCTATAGCTGTTACTTTTGATTTTACAAGCCAAAGCATAATATCAATATCGTGGATCATTAAGTCATGAATTACAGATACGTCTATAGCTCTTGGTTTGAACTGGCTTAGCCGATGTGTTTCAATGAACATTGGTTCAATTTTGTATGATTTTAGTGCCTGAAGTGCAGGGTTGAATCGCTCCACATGGCCAACCTGCAAGATCAAATCTTTGTTTTTAGCAAGCTCTATCAATTTGTCTGCTTGCTCATAAGTCTGGGTTATTGGTTTTTCTATGAAGCAATGCTTGCCACCCTCGATACATTCTTTTGCAATATCATAGTGCAAAGTAGTAGGTGCCGCAATAGTCAAAGCATCGGATTTCTCAATCGATTCTTCTATTGACAGGAACTGTCTGCAGTTTAGCTCTTTTGCCAACATTTCTGATTTCTCTATATCAACATCATAGATGCCTGTAAGTTCTGCATTTTCAACTTGTTTCCACAAGCGGGCATGGATGCTGCCTAAGTGCCCTGTGCCAATTACTGCTACTTTTAATCTCTCGCTCATTATAATTCTCATTAATAAGACAAAATAAATAAGTTCAAAATTTCACTTGTTATTCGAGATTTCCAAATATTTTTGAAATTTATCTTGATCAAAATAAATATTTATAATAAAATGAATATTAATGAAAAAAATTTATTAATTTTATCTATTATTCAATAGCAAAATAGTATAACGCAATAAAATAGAATGATAATGAAGAATCAGGGTTATAATGGCTGGGTAGATATGAACGATAAGGAGTTTTCCTTATTCAGAGATCTGATTAAATCTGAATCAGGTATTAATTTAGAATTGACTAAGAAAAGAATGTTGGAATCCAGACTGCAGAAACTTCTTAAATTTTATAATATTAATAGATTTAATCTGTATTATGAATTTGTGATCAAAGATATTACAGGCAAGGCATTGGCTGAATTGGCTAATCATGTATCAACAAATCTTACTTTCTTTCTCAGGGAAAAAGAGCATTATGATTATTTGATAAAAACAGCTTTGCCAGAAATCATATTCAAAAAAATCGAATCAAATGACAATGATATAAGGATTTGGAGTGCAGGATGCTCTACGGGCGAGGAGCCATATACTATTATTATGCTGTTAAAGGAATATATGAAATCCGAGTATAACAACTTCGACTCTGGAGCTTTGGCTACAGATATTTCTACTAAAGCACTGACTTTGGCACAAAAGGCTATCTACAAACATGATAAAATTAAAGATCTGCCAGATGCTTTAATAAAGAAATATTTTAAAAAGATAAGCATAGATGAATGGGAAGTTACAGAGGAAGTAAAAAAAGAAGTTACTTTCCGCAGATTCAATCTAATGACGGAAACATTCCCTTTTAAAAAGCCATTCGATATTATTTTTTGCAGAAATGTAATGATATATTTTGACCCGGCTACTAAGGAGGCATTGGTCAACAAATTCTATAACTTAACTTCCGAAGGCGGATACCTTTTCGTTGGGCATTCTGAATCCTTGAAAACTATTGATACAAAATATAAATATATCATACCTGCGGTTTACCAAAAATAAGAGCGGTAACCATTGAAAAGCTGAAGAATATCCCCATTTAATTTGATAACTGGTCTCTCACCGGCCCTTCATTTCAGCATTTATTAGGGGAAGAAGCTTCCCTAAGATTTGTTTTTTATAGTGTCATTTCAAATTTTAATTGTCAATAAATCAGGAATAATTGATCTATTAGTTTATTGTATAAATAAGTAGTGCAATCATTTTTGATTGTTGTTTATTAAGTTGACATGACAATAGTTGTGGAGTAGAGGGTTGTGAAGATATTAAGAACATTGAAAACAAAAGGAAATCCCCCTAAGCCACCCTTTTCCCGACCTGTCGGGACTCGTAAGGCAGGGTCGGGGAGGGATCAATTTTAGCACTTTTTCAATGGTCTTAGATATTATATTTGCTATACTATCCGAGACATAAAAAAAGCCAATGACCGGCAAGCCATTGGCTAAGTTTCAAAATATATATAATTTATGCGGCTGAAACCACTTCAGTAACCTTCTTGGCAGCTTCTTCAAATGTGCTAGCGACTTTGAAGTCAAGCCCTGAATTTCGTAAAGTTTCTTCGCCTTCTTTTGCATTTGTTCCGTCTAATCTTACGATAACCGGAATAGTTACTTTTACTTCTTTCAATGCCTGTACTATGCCGTCGGCTACCTTGTCGCATCTAACTATGCCGCCGAAGATATTTATGAGCACTGCTTTTACATTTGAATCGCTCATCATGATCTTGAAAGCATTTGCTATTCTCTCAGGATTTGCTCCACCACCAACATCTAAAAAGTTAGCAGGATTTCCACCTGAAAGCTGGATAAGGTCCATAGTGGACATTGCCAGACCTGCTCCATTTACCATACAGCCCACGTTACCATCTAATTTAATGTAATTCAGATCGTATTTGGATGCTTCCACTTCTAATGGGTCTTCCTCGTCGGTGTCGCGAAGCTCCATGATATCTTTATGTCTGAAAAGTGCATTATCGTCGAAGTTCATCTTCGCATCGAGTGCTATTATCTCGTCATCAGTTGTCAGTACAAGTGGGTTGATCTCGAGCAAGCTGCAATCGAGAGCTTCGTAAGCAGCTACAAGTTTTGTAATAAAAGGGATAAAGCTCTTAAATGCTTTTCCAGATAAGCCAAGCCCGAAAGCAAGACTGCGCGCCTGATACTGCTGGAAACCCTTTTTGGGATCAATCTTTTCTTTAATGATCCTGTCTGGAGTTTCTTCAGCTACTTTTTCTATCTCTACTCCGCCTTCCGTTGAAACCATTATGGTGTTCATACCTGTTCCGCGGTCTAATACTATCCCTGCATAAAATTCTTTTGCTATACCAACACCTTCTTCGATTAGAAGTTTGTTTACTACGGTGCCACCTTCGCCTGTTTGGATTGTAATGAGCTTATTGCCAAGAATAGCTTTGGCATGGTTATATGCTTTGTCGGCTATATTGCCGCTGTGGAGCACGTTAACGCCGCGAACTTCTTTGCCTTCGGCTGTCATTTTTTCGCCGGTTTCAATATGGTGTATAAACCCCTTACCTCTTCCGCCTGCATGCACCTGAGCTTTAACAACTATAGTTTCGATTCCTTTTTCAATGAAATCTTCGTGGGCTACTTTGCCAGCTTCTTCGGCTGAAAAGACCACTTTACTGAAAAGCACAGGAACGCCAAACTTTTTGAGTAATCCTTTTGCCTGATATTCGTGGATTTTCATTGTATTTCCTTTTCAAAAATTTATAAAATATATTATTAGAGTTCCCGAAGTAAAAATTATTTCTCTTAGAAAGCAAAATTAAATAAAAAAAGGTATTATACAAAACTTTAGGTGCTAAATAATATGCAAATAGCCGAATGGAGCTATTTGGGGTCAGGTATTATAATACTGAATGTACTGCCCTTTCCTGGCGAACTTTCTACTTTTATCTTTCCTTTGTGCATTGCTACGAATTCTTTGCATATAATTAGTCCCAGACCTGTGCCTTCCTCATTATTGGTACCTTCTGTAGTAAAAGACTTATCTATTTTGAATAGTTTTGAAGTAGTCTCCTCGTCCAAACCTATTCCATTATCTTTTATTATTAGCTCGGAGCTGTCAGGATTTTTCTTATAATTTACCTTTACCCAACCACCTTTTGGAGTAAACTTGATAGCATTTGATATCAGGTTTCTGATCGTAGTGTTTATCATATTACTATCGCCAAAGAGCTGTGTTCCCTTGGGGACATTATTTATTAGTTCAATATTTTTTTTCTTAGCCTGGCTTGACTGTAATTCAATAATTATTGCAACTAATTGATATATATCAAATTCTTCGGGGCTGTACACAATTACCCCGCGTTGTGATCTGGACCATGTAAGCAGATTTTCCAGCAATTGATATATGGTGTCAGAAGATTTCTTCATAGCTTTTATCAGTCCCTGCTTTTCAGATTCTTCGAAAGAATTGAAATCGTCATGAAACATATCCGTAACCTGCCTGAACGCAGATATAGGATTGCGCAAATCGTGAGCAAGAATTGAAAAAAACTTATCTTTTGTGGAATTTGATTCGTTTAATTCTTTGTTCAGGTATTCAAGCTCTTCTTTCTGGTCAGTGATCTTCAAATTTTGCTCTATTAAAAGCTCATTCATTTTCGACTTTTGTTTGGAATTGCGATAAATGATGAATACAAAAATCAGCAAGAAGATAAAAGCCCCTGTAATGAAATAAAGAATTAACTCCCTACGAAGTACTTTCGTCTCTAATTCCAATTGTTTTTTGTGGCTTTCAATTTCCATCTGCTTTGTTTTTTTTGTGAAGAGGTACTCCATCTCAAGCTCCTTTTTCTTTCTGATGCTTTCTTGGTCCAATAAGCTGTCTTTTAGTCTTGAGTTAAGAGATTTGAATTTATATGCTTCTCGGTAATTGCCCATACTTTCGTAAGCAGAGCTCTGGTAATCAGTAGCA
>CAYQTZ010000008.1:0-9480 GCA_964420565.1 uncultured Hyphomicrobiales bacterium | reverse complement strand
GATCGAATATCAAGCCAAGTTGGAGCGATTTATCATAGGCATTTTTAGCGTATTCAAGAGCTTTGGCGGGCTTCCCGATAGCAAGGTAATAATTGGAAAAATGATTTAAAACAATAGACTGGCTGCGGGTATCATTAATAGTATCGAGCGTTTCTAATGCTTTTTTCAAATATTTATATGCCTTATCGTATTGCTTTAGATTAATATAATTTTCGCCAATATAGCTAAGTGCCTGCGGATAAACCGAGTTGTCTTGACTTTCTGATAATAGCGGCAGACTTTTCTTTATTTGCTCAATAGATAGCTCATATTTTTTTTGACTGTAATATACTAATCCAAGATTAAAATAAGTGTTGGGTAACATATCCATGCCATCCACACTTTTTCTATAATCTATTGACCGCTCAAAATATTCAATCGATTTATCAAATTCGTCAGTTGTTAGAAATATCAGACCGATATTATTATAAATCCGGGATATTCCATCTATATCAATAAGTTTTTCGTAATATTCCAAGCTATTAAAATAATATTCTAAAGCCAGATCGAAATAACCTTTCGACCAGTTATTCGAGCCAAGACTTTTTAATGCTAATGCCTTGCCCTCTGTGTAATCTATACTGTCAGATATTGATAATGCTCTTCTGCCAACTTCTAACCCAGAATCAGGAACAGTTCTGACATAATTAATTGCTTTGCTATTTAAAGAATCAACAATAGTCATTAAAGAATCAGTATTATCATTAATAATCCTATCACTATCATCATCTTTCATGCATGATGTAATCAATATTGTTAGTAATATGACAATTATAGTACGCATTTATCTCTTGTTTTAATCTTCTTACTATATCAGTGTAATATAATTTAAAGAAAAATATTTCAACATAAAAATATTTTTTATTGCACTTAACTTATTCCTTGCAGTTATCTAAATTCATAGAGTCAGCAATATCTTTTCAAAAATCAGATTCAGAAATATTCATATTAGATTTCTTTTTGAAGAGTTCTTGGATATTAGATAGAGATAACCAGCCCGTAGCTCCAAACTTTCAAGCCCTTGTCGCAGGACATAAGATATTGGTTTATATTAAAAATATTCGTATCTTAAGACATTGATGGTTATTTATCTGTTATGTTTATTAATTATTGAAAGTTACTGCAATGAGGATACTGCTTTTTTTAGTGATAGCTATCATGATTTGTCTGCCATGCTCTATTTATTCATCCGATAAGGACGAAGATACCATACTCGGAGTTTGGTACACAGAAGGCGGTAAATCAAAGGTCGAAATATATAAAAAGGATGACAAATTCTATGGAAAGATAATTTGGTTAAAAATCCCAAATGACGAATATGGAAATCCAAAAAAAGATATAAAAAATCCTGACGAAAACAAAAGAGACAGAAAAATAGTGGGGTTACTGATACTTAAAAATTTTGAATATGACGGCAACAAAGAATGGGACAATGGCGAAATATACAATCCCGAGGACGGCGAAACTTACAATTGCGTAATAAGTATGCCTGACGACGGCAAAACTTTGGACGTAAGAGGTTACATCGGTATATCACTTTTCGGGAAAACAACTGTTTGGAAAAGAGCCGAGTAACTTTTAACTATATTTTGCTCTAAAAACTACTAAAAATGAAAAAAAAGTTTTTTTATTACCATTTAATTTCTTTAATTCCATATTTTTGACCAAATGATAATGAAATTTATTGAAATATTCAGATAATATATTTAGAATCAGGGAAAGCAGGGAAATATGCCAATAATCAGTACATCACGTTTGATAACGATAGACCGCCACATAACAGAGGAAGAAGACAGACATCCGGAAGCTACCGGAGCTTTTACAAGTATTTTGCATGACCTTACGTTTGCCTTTCGCCTAATAGCCAGAGAAGTACGGCGGGCAGGGCTTAGCGACATACTTGGACTTACTTCCAACTATAATATACATGGCGAGCAGGTCAGGAAAATTGACGAATACGCTAATGAAGCTATATATCGCTCTATGTACCGCAACCATCAGATTGCAGCTATGGTATCTGAAGAAAGCGATGAAATGCTCGAAATACCCAAAGAGTTCAAAAGGGGGAAATATATTCTCGCTTTTGATCCTTTAGATGGTTCAACTAATATTGACGTCAATGGTGTGTTAGGAACGATTTTCTCATTGATGAGACGAAATGGCTCTGACGATACAGAAGATTGCACCAAAGAAGATGTGCTTCAGGCAGGCAGCCAGCAAGTAGCTGCCGGCTATATAATTTACGGTAGCAGCACCGTACTTGCTTATACTACCGGCAGCGGCGTGAATATTTTCACCTATGACCCCTCAATTGGAGAATTTCTGCTTATAGATTCAGGTCATAAAATGCCCGATTTCGGCAAGCAATATTCCTGCAATGAAGCATACTCGAAACGCTGGGAGATTTGGGTCCAAAAATATATTGATTCTATAAAAAGTGATGAGGATGGCGACACAGGATATAAATCCAGATATTACGCCACAGCCGTTGCGGATATTCACAGATTACTTTATACCGGAGGCATTTACCTATATCCTTCCGAACCCAATAAGCCAGATGGCAAAATAAGGCTTCTTTATGAAGCAGCTCCACTATCAATGATAGTAGAGCAGGCAGGAGGCAAAGCTATAACCGGTCCTAAGAGAATTTTGGATATTGTGCCCACAGACATCCATCAGACTGTTCCCTTTTTCCTGGGCAGCAGAAAAAATGTCGAGGAACTGGAAATGTTCTACAGGAAGTATATGTAATTATCAATTATTTTGTACCCTGATATTTCATTGTTAATTACTAACATAAACTATATATTCAGATATTTATCTAAAGTAATTATTCCTGAGCAACATCAGATATTCAAAAAAAAGAATATAAGCTATTAGATTTGAAATATTTAGTGAAGAATTATGAAAATATCAGCTATCATCCTTTTAATGATCTTTCTTGGAAGCATCCAATGCTCGGAGAAGATGATCAAAAATAAGAATAAAACTCGTAAACTGAGATTCGAAGTAGAAAGTCCAGAGACAAAATCGGTTAAAATTTCTAATAAAAGCTCAAGAATTGCAGTTTTCAATCTTAATCTTAACGATAATATGTTCTATAGCAATATTGAGGAGATCATTAATGACATCAAATCTATGAATGGTGAATACGAAAATGAACCAATTCAAAAAAAGGTTTGGATATTTCTTGATAATTTCACAGAACACAATTTCCCTCTAACTGAACGTTTTTGGTATCATAATCCAATAGTATTCATTAATTCTATAGGATTTGGATTTTGTGATGATGTTTCTATGGTAAGCTACTATTTATGGGAAGAAATGGGTATGAAAGCAAGAGTCTGGGGCTATCAGGGACACGTTGTTGGTGAAGTATTTGCAGATAATAGATGGGAGCTTTATGATGTTGATAAACATATTTATTACTATAATAATAATGACGAAGTAGCTGGCATTAATGAGATAATCGAAAACCCTGAAATTGTTACTTCACCAATTAATCCCTTGATTCAATTTGATAAGGAAATACCATCTGTTTATACAGATAAGTACTACCAATTTCTTGCGAACCCAAAATGTTACTCTATAGCCCCCCCAGAGTTAACTATTCGGGATTTTCAATTTAAATTCTTTTTGGCACCAAATATGGAGATGACTCTATCAGGTAAATATAGAGATTATTTGGAAACTACAATTAACAGCTCAACAGGGTCAAGAGAACGAATTGATAACTATTCTAATCTCAAAATATCAATTCCTGGTGGCACTAAAGCCAGTTTTCAATATCCATTATTATTACATGATTTAACCGGCTCTGGAGATTTGATTTTTCGGAATGATCAATACCCTATTGGCTCTGTACAATTAAACAATTTATTAACTTCATGGGAAACTCCTATTATCCCTTTCAGTATTATTACTAGAAATAACGTTGAGCTATATTTTCTTATTAATCCTTATAGGTTCAAGCTTCGGAAAACCAATGAATTGATTTTAGAAGGAGAGAATTTGGACTCTTTAGAAATAACTCTTATAGACATAAAAAAACCATAGTATAATAATAGCTTAAAAGCCTTAATTACTCTATTTGCCTATTTTCTTTAACTGCTCTAAGCAAATATCCATTACGCGATATTTCTTTAGTTCATGATTAAGGTAGAGCCATATCTCCGCTGGGTTTTCCGAGTGCTTTACTAAATAATCCTGCTTTTCTATGAGATTGATCTGACCAATTATCCTGCTTACCATAGCGATTCCGCGAGCTGTTCTTTCGTTATCGCATAACTGAAGTATAATGTATTCTTCATTTTTTACTAATTCAGGATGGACCTCTGCTAATCTGCTGGCACCCCAGATCACTCCAAATCGCAGCGGTTCATGCTCCAGATAATTATCAGAGCCGTCGGGATTATCGTATAAATATGATAAAAGTATATTAGAATGCGATTTTGCAAGTGATTCATTATTCGCCAGCATCTCTGCCATTGCTTCGGGCACTCCCCATGCAATGCCACCTGACTCTTCTGTAAGCATCCAGACGCATCTGCGTATTAGATTATTCAATTTGCTATTATCGCTATCTCCCAGATATTGGGTATATAAACCAAAAGCAGTAACAGCACGCCATTTGATCAATTCATTTTTATTATATAGAAGATGGAAAAGCGAGGGGATGATCCCGCGATCCAATTGCTGTAAGACATTATCGAAATATTGCCTCCAGTTATCTTCTTTGAAAGCATTCTCTAAATAGTTTTTTAATCTTTTGCTGCTTTTGGGTATTGCTTCCACTATACTCTTTCATATTTATTAATGATTTATTGAAATATAGCGATAATTTTAGAACTTTGAAAAGAAAATTTTAGCTTTTACCACTTCTCAATTATGCCAATTTCTAACTTTTTACTAAATTATGCTCTTGATTTTACCCTAATAAATATTTTTATAACTAAAAAACTCGAAGGGCTTATGGCAAAAAACACGAATGACAAAGTTACACTGAAGGACTTCCCACGCAATTACTGGGTTGTAATAATATTTGAATTCTTCGAAAGAGGCTCGTATTATGGAATGATGAGCTTCCTTTCTGTTTATCTCGTTTATGATCTGGATTTCTCCAAAGAAAGTGTCGGATTGATAAAAAGCACTATTCAACCGCTTTTATATATACTGCCGATACTATCAGGAGCAATAGCTGACAGGATGGGGTATCGTAAAACTCTTATGGTGGCATTCTCGCTGCTTGGTATAGGGTATTTCCTGACCAGTCAGACTACAGAATACTTTGCCGTTTTTATTTCACTTATCATTATGGCATTTGGCGCCGGCGCTTTCAAGCCCGTAATATCCGGCACAATAGCTAAAGTAACCGACAATCGCACCAGCTCGCTGGGTTTCGGCATATTCTACTGGACTATTAATCTTGGAGCATTCCTTTTCCCTCTGATACTTGTGCCATTACTGAAAAGCATTGACCCTACTTACGCTATTTTAGCTTCTGCGCTATTTACCGGAGCTATGCTAATACCAACTATTTTTATCTTTAAAGAACCCGAACGCGAGGAAGTAGCCAAAGAGCCGCTCGGAAAAACTCTTAGCGGAATTTTCCAGAAAATATGGATGGTGATTTTAGACTGGAGATTTATCCTTTTCATATTTATCTACTCATGGTTCTGGATACTATATTTCCAGATGTTCGACAGCGTTTTGTGGTACGTCGAGGCTTTTGTTGAGCCAACAGATCTGAATAATTTTATAAATAATCTATTCGGAAATAATTGGACACAAGCAATCTTCGGCACCACATGGAGTTTTGACGTAGAGCACGTAACCGTAATAAATGCGATGACAATTATTATTCTACAGCTATTGATCTCTAAAATTGTGAGCAAAACCAAAGCTTTGCCAACAATGATAGCTGGCATTACTCTTGGCACATTGGGTATGGCTATACTCGCTATTAACAATAACATCTGGGTTTTCATTACCGGTATCATCATATTCTCTATTGGCGAGATGACAGCACATCCGAAATTCATATCCTATCTCGGCAGAATTGCCCCTCCTGATAAAAAAGCAACCTATATGGGCTTTGGTTTCCTCTATGGATTCTTTGGCTCTCTGATAGGCGGTATCCTCGGTGCATACCTTTACGTCAGGTTTATTGATCATCCAATGATAGATTATGTGCGCACCAAAGTGGCAGAGGTGTCCCCCTCAACTATTATACCAAAAGATGTAAACATTGGCCAGGCATTAGAGATATCCGACTCCTTGGGTATAACGCGAGCCGAAATTGGAGCTTATGCCAACACAACAGAGCTGTGGCTGATATTCAGTTCTATAGGAGTTGTATGTATTTTAGGTTTATTGGCTTATCAAAAGTTTATTGGAGCAAGGGATTAATAAAATGAAATCATTATATTACTTTTGGATCTTTCTTTCTGTACTTTCTCTGTCTGCTTACGCAGAGAAAGACGATGTGTGGTATGATATTATCGGTTCTGCTTATCTCGATAACACTTCATACTCCGTGTTAGAAAGAATATGCGATGAAGCAGGTGGAAGGCATGCAGGTACTGAAAATAACGAGAAAGCAATGGATATACTGATAGAAGAACTTGTGAAAGTGAACTGCAATCCAAAAGTGGAAAGATTCGAGTTTGCTGGCTGGGTGCGGGGTGAGGACAAAGTAGAAATGTTAGAACCTACCTATAGCCAACTCCGTGCCGTAGCTCTTGCTTTTGTAGATTCTGCTCCTGCATTCGTGGCGGAAGCGATTTTTCTAAAACATGGCTTCCCCGAAGATTTCGAGAAAATTGATGTGAAAGGGAAAATAATCATAATTACCGAAGAGCATCCTAAAGGAAAAGAAAAACTCCTGCGATATGAAATTATTCAGAATGCTGCAAGCCATGGAGCGGCGGCAGCTCTTTTTGTAATGGATAAAGAAGGCGGCATAGTGCAGGACGGAGTTTCCAATTTCCAAGGCGAGCCAGCTTCAGTTCCTGCTTTCAGCGTGTCAATGGAAGATGGCAGAAGGATAATGCGACTTTTGGATAGAAATGTACCAGTTAAAATAAGAATTGACCCAAACAGCTATTGCCTTAAGCAGGAAACCGGGAATATAATTGTCTCATTTCCCGGTAGATCCGAGAAAAAAATTGTTATAGGCGGGCATTTCGATTCATGGGACCTTGGCACAGGTGGAGTTGATAACGGGCATGGCACTGCAATACTTTTTGATATTGCAAGATTAATTCATAAGTATTGTCCAGTTAATGAATATTCAATAGAACTGGTTTGGTTCAACGGCGAGGAACTTGGTCTTCTTGGTTCAAAAAATTATGTAGATGTGCATGGCAAGGAAAACATCCTTGCAATGATAAATCTTGATATGACTGGCTCGCCAACGGGCTTCAATGCTATGGGATACGACGAATTTGTACCCTTTTTCGAAAAAATGGCTGAGCAAATGGAGGGATTCAATATGAAAAATGGAGTTACGAGCAAGCCCTGGACCAACAGCGACCATATGTATTTTATGTTTGCCGGTATCCCTTCGTTTACTTTACATGCCCATCTGGAAAAGCCGATGTACTGGTATTATCACGATTATAACGATACATTCGACAAAGTGGACATACGCTATCTTTCTGATGCCGCAGCTATTATCTCAATATTAACCTATGAGTTAGCTAATGGCACCGAATTACCTTATAAAAGATATTCAAAGCAGGAAACTATGAAATTACTCATAGATAACAATTTAGACGAAAGATTAAAACGTCAAAAAGAATGGATTTTTGATAATTAAAAAGAGGTAACAAAATGACTCTTGACGAATTCAAAGATTTAGCAAAAAAGAAATTAGAGCAGGCAAGCAACAAGGAAGAAGTAACAAGTGTGCTTTCAGAAGTAAAATTCTCTTTGCATAAAATGGGCTTTTCTTTGCCTATACAAAGCTTATTCTGGAACTTGCTGCAAGGCGATCTGAGCAACATGAATTTTGCTGATGGAAGTGTGAAAGTTACAGCACTGAAGATTGTGCAGTCAAATATAAAAAGCATAATGACCGATATGTAAAGATTTGAACTATGCTCGGTTTACTTATTAAGTGAGCATTGTTTTGGATTTATCATTACTTATTCAAAGGAAAAATATGAAAAAACTATTCGATAAGCTTAGTATTATTGACTGGGTCAATATCTCTTTCTGGGTAATAATTTTTGTGTTCTATATAATAGTCTTTAATGATACTTCATGGAAATATGAGCTTATGATCATATATCCGGCTCTCTTGGCATTTGTGTTCTTTACCGCTTGGTTTAGGGAAAAATATGAAGATATGAAACACATGAAAGTCTGGATGCTGGTCTTTGTTGTAATATTCTTTTTCTCGATGTTCGAGACATTATTTATGATACTGCCTTATTTAAATCCTGCGGTTTACGATCAACTTATGGTGGACACAGATCATGCCATACTTGGCGTACATCCTACACTATGGATGGAACAGTTCATCACCCGCTGGCTTACAGAATTTATGTATATTCTCTATTTCTTTTACTTCCCTATGCCGCTTATCACTCTTGCTGTAATGTATCGCAGAGGGATGTACACAGAAATGGAAAAATCCATAGTGATGATGCTCATTTGCTATTATACTGCTTACATAACATATTTTATCGTTCCCGTTAATGGACCAAGATTTTTCCTTGCTGAAATGCATACTATTGAACTCACCGGATACTTTTTATCGCAGCCGATATACGATGTGATAGATATATTGGAAACAAACAAATTCGATTGCTTTCCGAGCTTGCATACAGCTCTGCTTCTCGTGGTGATGTATGTTTCATACAAATATACACGTAAGCTATTTTATATTTATGTGCCTATAGCCATTGGAATACTTATTTCGCTGATATACCTGCGTTATCATTATGTTATTGATGTTATCGCTGGAGTTTTCTATACAATTTTCAGTATAATGATTTCCGAGTGGCTTCATAATAAATACCATAAAAAATTTACGTTTCACTTTGGAGAAAAATACAGATGAGTACATTCTCAGAAAAAATTGGATATGAGAAAAAAGACCTGAATATTTATATTATATTACTATCCGCACCAGTACTATTATCTGTTTATTGGTATTACGGTCAGGCAGACTTCTTTGCAAGTGTCTTCACAGATTGGGCTTCCGAACCAATGTTTGATTTTTGGGCACACATTCTGCAGTTTTTCGTTTTCTTCGTTCTGATGTTTATAGTTCCTGCAATATTTATTAAAACAAATCTAAAGGACAAATTATCTGATTTCGGATTGGGACTTGGCGACAAAAAACTGGGCTTCACGATAGCTGCCATATTCGTTCCGCTACTTGCCGGTTCGCTATATTTTCTAACTAACGATCCCAAGCTAATAGCAGAATAC
>CAYQTZ010000007.1:0-20675 GCA_964420565.1 uncultured Hyphomicrobiales bacterium | reverse complement strand
AAAAAATAATTAATGATATTGATAATGCCAGTCACTGCAGCGAGGAAAATTATGGGTATAGCGATTACTCTGCTATTACTACAGATTACGAAGCTGGGACCGGTACGATGTTGATATATGTCGGTAATATCAATGATGATGATGTCGTTGGTGTGTGGGTGGATTGGAACCACGATGGTGATTTCGATGATCTCCGCGAAGAGCAAAGCGTTACCAGATCAGTCAATGTGTTCAATGTTGCTTTACAGACACCTCTTGTTGTATTGCTTGGAGAAACCCGAATGAGAGTTAGGGTGCAGCGTGGGGGCACACCAGAATCTTGTGGTGTAACCTGGTACGGAGAAGTGGAAGATTATACTCTAAATGTAATTGAGCCAATAGAACCATTGGATCCACCTATATTGACTACTCCAGAAAATTATTCTGAAGATGTTTCGATGAATCCTCAGTTTATATGGGAAGAAGTCGATAATGCTGACGATTATCATATACAGGTAGCTATTAATGATGAATTTATAGATCCAACTATAAATTATGTGAGCAGTTATAGAAACATCAGATTCTTGAATTTCTTACAGCTTACCTCCACTGACTATTACTGGCGAGTGAAAGCAAGAAATTCGCAGACAGAAAGCGAATGGTCAGAAACCTGGATGTTTACTACCGAACAGTACTGCACGGCTTCTTCTGCTGGCTCAGATCATATAAGAAATGTTGCAATAAATACAATTGACAATAGCTCTCAGAATCAAGAATACGGAGATTTCCGACACATAAGTACTGATTTAAGTGTCGGTATTAATTATCCAATAGAAATACAAACTATTTCTGTTAATAGCTATTGCGATGTTTGGGTAGATTGGGATCATGACGGGAACTTCACAGGTAGTGAAGAACATTTCAATACTATGAGAGATGTTGCAAATTTTTCAGGGATCATTACTGCCCCTTGGGATGCTGAAACAGGTCTAACCAGAATGCGCGTGCGGCTTGGAAATGATGCTTTATTTTCTTCATGCGGCAGAGAATTAAATGGAGAAGTAGAAGATTATACTTTGAATGTGTCTTATGTTCAGGTAGAAGCCCCCGAATTACTTTTACCTGACAATAATGATGAAGATCTGGAAAATGATATAGAGTTCGTCTGGACACAAGTTGAAGGGGCTCAGAGGTATGTAATCGAAGTAGCTTTGGATGCGGATTTCAATTCAATAGTAACATCAGAGAATACCACCAACACAGAACATACTATTGAAAATCTGGATTATTACACAAATCATTGGTGGCGAGTAAAAGCGGCAAACCCTGAATACGAAAGCGTTTGGTCGGAAGTCTCCAGCTTTAAAACGAAAGCCGCCGATGTGCCCGACTCATGGACTTTTGAGTCTAATACAGGTAACTCTGCAGAGATAATAGCGCCACTGAGCATTGATCCAACAATAGGCGATCGCAGTTTCATTCCGGGCGATGCCGTAGGAGCATTTTTCATGGATGGCGATGACAGACTTTGCGGAGGTTATGGTATCTGGCAGGGAGAGGATATGACTTTAACAGTATGGCAGGATAATCCGCTTACACCCGAAAAAGACGGTTTCGATATAGACGAAGATTTCATCATTAGAATATGGGATGCCATTAATGCAAGAGAATATTCAGCTTTTGTTACATATCGCGATGGCGACCCCGACCATTATACTATAGACTGTGAATCTTATCTTGAGCAACTCGAAGCTGACTTAGGTGCAGAGCAGATCATTGATCTCTCAGCAGGATGGAATATTATGTCAAGTTATATTCTCCACGATAACAGCGATATTGAATATCTGTTGTCAGGCATCGAGAATAATATGTTACTCATAAAAAATAATAGTGGCAATATGTATTTCCCATCTCTTGGTATTAATTCCATTAACAACTGGGATTTCACTCAGGGTTACAAAGTATATATGATGAATTCTGACCAGTTAGTAATGCAGGGAGAGCAGATCGCGCCAGAAGACTCTCCTATTACTCTATCACAGGGCTGGAATATAATAGCTTACTTCAGAGATTCTGAATACAGTATAGCTGATATAATGACTGAAATAGAAGATAATTTATTGATAGTGAAAAACGGACGAGGAGATATTTATTTTCCTTCGATGAGCATTAATTCGATTGTAGATATGTCGCCGGGAGAAGGGTATAAGATATATATGACAGAAGAAGATGAATTAACTTATCCTGCAAATTCATCCCCAAGAAAAGTAACATTACAGCAAAGTATAACTCCTAAGCCGATAAGCAATATTCCACAATACAGCATAACTGGCGAGAATATGGTATTCGTACTTGAAGCAGGCAGAGCGTTTGATGGTAATGAAATATGCATTTTTGATTTACAAGGATCACTTACTGGCAGTGGTGTAGTAGATAATGGAATAGCAGCGGTAACAGTCTGGGGAGATAATTCGCAAACAACTGTAAAAGATGGATGCTTTGAGAATGAACAACTCACTATCAAAATGTTTGATCCCAATAATAATAAATGGTATATAATATCAGCATACGACTCTTATAGTTTAATAAATGATGTTAAGCACGATAATGCTTATTATACTGCTGATGAGATTATCTTTGCAAGAACAACAATAGGAAATAGCGAGGATCTTAAATCTCATTTTAGTATTACACCAAACCCCGCAAATAAACAAGCTGATCTAAGTATTCATCTTATTGAAGATGGATTCGTTGAATATGAAATATATGATAAAAACGGCAGAAAGCTTATGCAGGAGAGTCTTGGCAATTTACACATGGGAGAGCATAGTTATTCAATTACTTTGCAGGGTTTTGTATCAGGCGATTACCAAATACTTGTTAGAATAAATGATGCACTTATCAGCAAGAAATTAATAATTATTAAATAGAAGATGCGTCAATAAACTAAATGATGAATTATTGAGTAATTAATTTGGAGAAGGAAATGTTTAAGTATCTAATTTCATATTTTTTCATTGTTTCAATAGCCATATCTTCTATGGTAGCTCAGGATTATCAGCAAAAGTCATTGAACGTAACTGTTTATAATAAAAATCTCGGCGTAGTAAAAGACGTTAGAGTAATTGACATCAAGAAAGGAATTTCAGAAATCAAGATAAGGGGAGTTGCCGAAAGTATAGACCCGACAAGCGTTCATATAAAGCTAAAAGGTAGTGTGCTGGAGCAAAATTACCAGTACGATTTAGTCAGTATGGATAAGATACTGAATAAATATTTAGATAATGATATTATGATATCCGGCGATAAAGTTGCCGTTTCCGGAACATTACTTTCTGCAAACAGGAACCAGATAGTAATCCGCGAAAAGGATGGTGGTTTAACGATGCTCCCAAATGTTGATAGATATCAAATAAACGTTGGGGAGCTGCCTGAGGGGCTAATCACTCGCCCTACTCTGATCTGGCTTGTAGAATCAAAAAATAGCGGTAAGCAGGATGTAGAGCTTTCTTACCAAACAAAGGGCATAAGTTGGCACGCCGAATACGTCGCAGTGCTGAACGAAGATGACACTAAAATGGGGCTCAATTCATGGGTCAGCATTGATAATAATTCTGGCGCCACATACAAAGATGCAATACTAAAGTTAGTAGCCGGGGATGTGAATATGGTTATGGATTATGATATGCGGGAATTAAAAAGCGCTATGGATTATACTACTGCTGAGACTTCTGCTCCTCAATTCGAAGAGAAAGAATTCTTTGAATATCATATCTATGATTTGCAGAGACCGGCAACCATAGCCAATAATGAAATCAAGCAAATATCGCTTTTCGAAGCTGAGAATGTAAATATCAAAAAGATATACAGATATACTTCGAATAGCTGGCGTTCAAAAGGGAAAATTGCTGTTATTGTGGAATTCAAGAATGCTGAGAATAACAATCTCGGTATGCCCATGCCCAAAGGAAAAGTGCGACTTTACAAATCTGATGGCGAGACGATTGAGTTTATCGGCGAGGACTTAATAGACCACACTCCCCGCAATGAAGAGCTATCTTTGAAAGTTGGCGACGCTTTTGATATTATTGCAGAAGAAAAAATTGAATCTTCGAACAAAATTTCAAAAACTATCTCTGAAATGACGATACTTACCACGATAAAGAATCGTAAGAAAGAAAATGTTGTCGTCGAGGTAGTGAAAAAGTTCTATGGAAATTGGGAAATAATAAATAGTAACATTGATTTTGAGAAAAAAGATGCTTTTACTGTGGTATTTAAAGTGCCTGTTAAAGTTGACCAAGAGAAAGAGTTAAGATATACGGTAAGAAATATGGATTAGCAGTTATTAATTTAGTAATTTTGTTTAAAAAACTACTATTGAAGACAAATAAGGCTTTATTTTTTTATGGACTGAATCTCTTTTCAGCGGTCAGCTTTCAGCGGTCAGCGTAAGAGCTTGATAATGCTGGACTCAGCCTCTTTATAACAAGTAAAATTCTTGCTTCCACACTCCCTAAAAATCGGGATCAAGCATTTGAAGAGAGAGCAGAGGGGTATTTGTGAAAAAAATATCCAATCTCTCTAACTTCTTTATTTTTAAATCTGTCAGAGATTGTGATATTTTTATTTATTATAGATTATAACGAAAAAACCATAGAATTCAATTTCTACATTTTCGTCATTTGTAGATGGAATTGTAGCGTGAAGATTGATCTGAATTCTTTCTCTGCTTATCAATTCAAAATTGATATTCAGATTTGTTTCCTGACCTGAATAAGTAATTGTTCTATTTAACTTTATATCAAAAACTTCTAATTTGGAGTATTTATTTGAACTAAATTCTCCATCAAGATAATAAAAACCTTCCGATTTAATAGAATCTAATTTTAGATGAACAGCTTTTACATATTCTTCCCTGTCCTTTGATACATAAGAACTGGGGTTTGCTTTGTTTTCCAAATAAAGATTGTCAATCCATATAATTGGTGGAGTCTCTGTGGTGTCGATTTCAATTAATTCGAGAGAGAAATCCTTAGCAAAGAACTGATGATTCTCTGAAAAGCCAAGATCTTTGTAATAAATACTTTCAGTAAAATTTGATACTACTTCTGTAGGATTGATTCGGACAGCAAGACTATCATCGGGCTTCCCATTATCCCCATTATCATCGTCATCATCAAAATAAACCTTTTTGAAGTTATCCTCTATCCCGAGAGAATCTTCGCAGGAAATTATTGATAATACTGCTATAGCTATTAATACAACGAAACTCAATATTTTCATAATTCTTACTCTATAATTTAAAAGTAACTCCATAATTCAATCCAACTTTGGGCGAAGCAAAGTATTCGTCCTGATGGAAATATCGCAATATACTATATTCAATGCCAAGCATAAAAGAAATATTATGATAGGGGGAATACTTTGTGCCAAGCATAAATCTTCCTATTATGCCAGCGTTTGTTCCGCCAAGCGTTATCTGATTGATTACAGGGATCCATCCATCATCATTCCATGTATATCGCAGAGCAATACCGGCAGAAGTGAAGTTAGGTTGCTGCTGAATATTATATATTTTGTGGTTAATTTCGTCGTATCCGGTAAAATCTTGGAAGAAGTTTTCTTGTCTGATATCAATTCCTGCCTGAAAGTTTTCCGATAGAGAATACATTGCAGTTAGTCCCATATTATTGAATTTTGGGAAAGTTGCAGGTGTGATATTACTGCCGTTCATAAGCCAATCCTGCGAACCTCGAACTTCCAAAGAAAATCCTGAGTTCAGCTCAACAGAATGTATCATTAAATCATTGAAAATAGCATCCTGCTGAGTGCCATCGGAATTATTCTCAACAGAAAGTGTCGGCTGTTGTTGCTTGGCTAAATGTGCGGAGTAAGAAAGCTCGGCAACGTCAGAAGCATTTGATCTGCTCTCAGAAATTATAGGCTGAGAGCTTGTGTTAGCTTCTTCCTTTGGCAGATAAACATATTTAACCACAACATTTGGCTTTGAATTTCCTATAGATTTTGATACAACTTTGGGAAGAGAGAGCTGTAATGCTTTATTTGCAGGCTGCATACCAGCGTAGCTTTCGCCTTTAACAGGGAGAGATTTATCAGCAATATTTTCCATAGGGTTAAAGAACCAAAATACAATGGCTATAGTAGCGACGGCAGACATAATACCACCGACGAATCCCTGCTTATATTGACTAAAGAAATTCCCGACCTTAGTGCCAAAAGCTGGAGCTGCCGCTTCAGCAGCTATCGGCGAAGAAAAACCCAGAGTAGAGAATATAGCCATGGTAGAAGCCGCAGAAGGAGAAAACGCCTTCGTGTCGCTTTTTATTGCATCTTTCATAGCGAGTTGCTGCTTAAGCTCGCTTCGCAGCTCTTCGTTATTGGAAAGAAGCAGGAAGAATTCCTCCTCTCCAGTAGCTTCGAGCGAGCCATCAAGGAAATCGTGTATTGTTTTTGTGTAATCCATTCTAAATAACCCTATAATTATTATTTTTAATTTTTTTCAGTTAAATCATTCAGGTAAGGAGCCAAAATCTCCCTTATTTTCTTCTTCGCTCTAAATACGCGGGATTTGGCGTTGCCTATTGTGATACCGCATATCTCAGCTATTTCTTTATATGGGATCCCATCGTATTCTCTTAGTACAAAAGCTTCTCTGTATTCAAATTCCAAGAGGTCGAGTGCTGTGTTGATCAGGTCGAGTAATTCCTTTTTCTCGTAAGACATATCCTGATGTATCGGGAAATCCATTCCTTCCATAGATACAGTTGGTCGAACATCTCTTTTGTAATTCAGGCATAAGTTCCTGGCAATAGTTATCAGAAATCCGGGTACATTCGTATTTTTCCTCTCAATGTTTATTTTGTTATAGAATCTAATAAATGTCTCCTGAAAAATATCTTCGGCAAGCTCTTGATTATTCAAAACACGAAGGCAATAAGCGTGCACTAAAGCAGAGTAGCGATGGTACAGCTCTCTAAATGCTGCTTCATGCTCTTTCCCATCGAGAAGCAACACTAACTCTTTGTCTGAATATGCCGAATATTTTTTAAACATTTTTTATTAAGTAACTAACTATTACTCTCTTTATAATATACTAACACTATAAACACGATTTGGGTTCAAAAAAAATGGAAATTTTTGAAATTTCTTCTAATTTTTTTCTTTATTAAGTATTCAGAATGGTTTTTTTAAGTGATTTGAAGCGGGTTTTCACAAATACACCTCTTTTTGGGGGCTGGAGAAATCGGAGAAGTGATCCCCCCCCTATTTTCAATGCTTGCATCCCGACCTGTCGGGAGAACGTAGGCAAGAATTTCACTTATTATGAAGAGGGGAAGTCAAATATATTCAAGCTCTTACTCTGAATGTTCTGCTCAATTACGAATCTCGAAAGCATAGTTTGAAAGAAGTATGTATATAATGCTAAATGCGTTAGATAAAAGAAACACAAAAACGGCAGGCAAGATTACTTGCTGCCGTCTTGGTAAAAAATATGCAAAAGAGATTAACTGATCTTCTGGCGAATCTTTCTTTGAGACATACCGCGAAGATAGTAAAGCTTTGCTCTGCGAACCGATCCGCTCCGAATGACTTCGATTTTCTGTATCATTGGCGAGTAAAGCGGAAAAACACGCTCTACACCAATTCCACTTGAAATCTTTCGTACGAGGAAAGTTTCGTTAATGCCGCCACCACGTCTGCCGATAACGATTCCCTTATAATTCTGGATACGTTCTTTCTCGCCTTCAACAACGCGAACAGCTACGTTAATAGTGTCGCCAGGTCTGAAATCAGGTATCTCAGTATAATTCTCACCGTCTTTTTCCTTACGGGCATTTATTGCCCTTTCTTTAGCCATGGTTTCGATTAAATCAACTTTATTCATTATATTGTCCTCCTGAAACAAAAGAGCTACAAAGATATGATTTTAAGATAACATATCAAAGCATTTTTTTTACTATTCTGAAAATATCTACTTGCCGGAAAGAAATATTAAGAAATTTTAATAATTTGTTTTAATTTTACATTATTATTGGTATATTAATTCTAATGGGTTAGCAATGTGTGTTATACAGGCAAACTATCACTAATTTGAATTGTACTATGTTCGCTTTGTCAGAAATACAGATCATAATTTTATTCTCCTCTGTTGGGTTATTGACATTTTTATGCATCTACTTCCTTAATAAAGTAAAGTTATTAAGAAAAGACTTTTACAAACTGAGCATAGAAACTGAACGACTTACGAAAAAAAATAATAAATTGACAGATCTGATCGATGAATTGTCGCAATCTAATACTTTTTTTATAAAGCTCTTCAATGATCACCCTGCAATTATGGTTTTTGCTGATATTGAAACTTATAAAATAGTAAATATTAACCAGGCAGCTATTAATTTTTACGGCTATCAGAAGAGCGAATTATTGAAAAAAACTATTTTTGACCTGAGTGCTCTTTCTAAGGATGAAGTTTGCACAATTATTGAGAACTCCATTAATGATAATCAATACTTTTATGAATGTAAGCATAAGCTGGCTGATGGCACAATTAAAGATATCGAAGTGCTCGCCGCACCGATAAAAAATATTGACGGCAACGAAACATTTTTCCTGATTATTAACGATATAACTAAAAGAAAGAAAAGTGAAGATGAGCTGAAAATGCTCTACAAAGCTGTTTACCACTCTTCAAGTACTGTAGTTGTTACCGACACCAAAGGCAGAATAGAATTTGTTAATCCAAAATTTGAGGAAACTACTGGCTACACTCGCTCAGAAGCTATTGGCTGCACTCCAAGTTTGGTCAAATCAGGATTAAATCCTAAGGGATATGCTAAAGCACTCTGGCAGTCAATTAGTGCAGGCAAAGAATGGCACAATGAATTGATCAATAAAAGAAAAGATGGCACACTTTATTGGGAAAAGGTATCTATCTCGCCTGTGAAAAATGATAAAGGAGAGATAATTAATTATATCAAAGTAGCCGAAGAAATTACCGATAAGAAAAAAGCGGAAAAGAAATTAAAAGATAGAGAAGAGCTTTACAGATTGCTTACTGAAAGCACAAACGATATAATCTATAAAGTCTCTTTCATTCCAGAACCTCACTTTGATTATATTAGTCCTTCTATCGAAAAAGTGCTCGGCTTTTCTGTAATGAAATACTATGAAGATATTTATTTTTCTTTTAGCACGGTTCACCCGGATGACAGAGAGCAAGTTTTCAATACTCTTCGAGATTATACTCATAAAGATTTTAGCAATGTAACTCATAGGTCTATAACAAAATCTGGTAATGTACTATGGCTGCAATTCAGAAATACACTTATTCATGATGTTGATGGAAGCATAATAGGTTACACAGGTATTGGACGTGACATAACCAAAGAAAAAGAATCCGAGCTGGCATTAATAAAAAGCGAGCAAAAGTTGAAACTTGCTTTGGATTCTATTAATTATTATCAATGGGATATTGATCTAATTAGTAAAAGTGTGAATTTATCTCCAAGTATTTCGTCCATGTTCGGTTTCCACATAGATGAATTTCCGACAAAATTTGACGAAATATTAGAATTAATACACCCTGAGGATAGAGTAAGAATAAAAACCGAAATGGAGCCTTTTCTCGAAGGAGACACCATTCATTACAACACAGAATATCGTTTTTTAAAAAAAGATGGCAGTTATCTGTGGGTTCACAGCTCTGCTAAAATCGGTGAATATGATAAAAACGGCAAGCCGATCAAATTAATTGGCATTACAGGCGATATCTCCAAACGCAAAAAAGATGAGGAAATTCTGAAGGAAAGCGAAAATGAACTTCGGGAACTTAACGCAACAAAAGATAAATTCTTCTCGATCATAGCTCACGACATGAAGAATCCTTTTAATACTTTGCTCAACTCTGCGGCTCTTTTAAAAGATAACTACTATGATTACCCGGCAGTAGATAAATTAGACAGGATACTTGATATCTATGAATCATCACTGCACCTTTACAAGCTTTTAGAAAACCTACTGCAATGGTCCAGATCTCAAACTGGCAGATTAAGCCATGATCCTGATGAGTTTGACCTATATGAAGCAGCTTTCAACACTACATATTTACTTAAAAATGCAGCTTTGAAGAAAGATATCCAACTTTCTACCGATATAAAACCCGAAACTTATGTTTATGCTGATTATAATATGCTGAATACTATTTTAAGAAATTTAGTTTCTAACGCTATCAAATTTACCAATTCTAATGGTAAAGTTACAATTTCTGCTGAAGATAAAGAGAAATTCGTGGAAATATCTGTAAAAGACACCGGAATCGGCATCAGTCAGGAGAACATCAAAAAGCTTTTCAGGATTGATATCAGCTATACTACCAAGGGAACATACGACGAAACCGGAACCGGGCTCGGGCTTATCTTATGCAAAGAATTTATTGAGAAAAATGGTGGCACTTTAAAAGTTGATACAATAGAAAACGTTGGTTCCAATTTTTCATTTACTATACCCAAACCATAAGGGATATATAATGGACGACAAAATAGTAAAGCTTACAAACGAACTCAGCGAACTAAAGAAAGAAAATGAGGAGCTGAGAAAGAATGATGCTGCTTTTAAGATGCTGAAAGAAGAGCTTTCAGAAGCTTATATTTTGAGTGAAGTTATATATAACGATGAACAGATCCCTGAAAACTATCGTATAATTGAAGTGAACAGCAAAGCTGAGCTTCTACTAAACATTAAAAGGGATGAACTGATTGGAAAAACAGTTATTGATATCATCCCAAATATTGAAAATAAGTGGATAAATTTATTTTCGAATGTAATAACTACCGGCGTGCCAGCTTCCTTTGAAAGTATGCTTTCATTTAATGGGAAATACTATTCCGGGAGAGCTTATTCCCCTGATAAAGATAAACTAACTATTACTTTCAGAGAAATAACTGAAATTAAGATAAGCGAAGAACACCTGCGTGACAGCGAAGACCGCTATCGCAGATTAGTAGAAAAGCTGCCAGATATTGTTTATATGTATTCAGATAAGTATGGTGGAAATTATTACTCACCTTCCGTCAAAGATATATTAGGTTATGAACAGGAATACTTAATAAAGAACCCATTTTTATATCACGATTCTATTCATCCTGATGATTTGGTTGATGTAGATAAAGCAATCTCAGATTTAAGTGATGAAAGAACTTTCGATATTGAGTACAGGATAAAAGATGCAAATAATATCTGGCATTGGTTCCGCGATAGATTAGTACGCAAAATTGAATTTAAAGATGAAATAGTAATCGAAGGAATAGCTACTGATATTTCGGAGTTTAAAAATCTGTATGCTGCTTTGGACAATGAAAAAATGCAATTGGACGCACTTTTTGATGCTTTGCCTGCATTTATATTTACTGCTAATTCAAACCATGATATTTTATTTGCTAATCACGAATTTTTACGTCTTTTCGGCGAGCCAAAATCAAGAAAATGCTACGAAATTTTATATGGGCAGGATTGCCCCTGCGATGATTGCTGCCTTAATAAGGAGTTTCTAAAACATAGGGTATGCCCAAGAGAAGAGCAACTGAAAAATGGCAGGACATACCTTACTTCTGATAGTATATATCTCAATGACCAAGGTGAATCTATAGTAATAGAAACTGGCATTGATATTACTGAATGGGTTATCACCCGCCACCGTTACAAACAAAGCGAGGAGAAATATTACTCTATTTTCCGTAATGCTCCACTTGGTATGTTCCGATCTACTCCCGAAGGAAAATTCATTGAGGTGAATCCAAAACTTGCAGAAATTCTCGGCTATGATTCGCCTGAGGATATTATTAATAACATATCAGATATTGGAAAAGATATTTATATCAGGCAAAACAGACGGCAAGAAATTGTTGACGAGTTGATTTCTGAAGATGGAGTTAAGCATTATGAAAATGTTTATAGAAGGAAAGATGGAACCTCAATTGTAGCAAATCTATATATTAAACACTACAAAGATGAATTCGGCAGGACTATGTATTTGGAGGGCATGGTCGAAGATATCAGCGAAAGAGTAATTTTCGAGAAAATATTAGAGGAAAATGAAAAGAACTTCCGAAGCGTAATAGCCAACCTTCCTCATGGAGTTTTTGCTCACGATCTGCATGGTAACTTTGTAATTGTCAATCGGATATCAGCAAAAAATACCGGCTATACTGAAGATGAGCTTATGAAAATGAATGTTAATGATATTGACCCTACAAGTCTAACCAGAAACGACAGAGAGAATATATGGAATAAATTGTCAACAGGTGAATTTTTACAGATTGAATCCAATCATATAAGGAAAGATGGCAGCGAATATCCCGCAGAAATAACTATAAGCGCTATAGAGATAAAAAATAAGCGAATAATGCTTGCTATAGCTCAGGATATAACCGTTAGGAAAAATGCTGAGCAAGCAATTAAAAATAGTGAAGAGCGATTCAAAGTTCTGTTTCAACAGGCACCACTTGGCTACCAGTCTTTAGATACTGACGGCAATATTTTAGTTGTAAACGAAGCATGGTGCAACACGCTTGGATATTCCAAAGATGAAGTAATTGGAAGAAATTTCTCAGAGTTTATTCATAGAGATTTTCAGAAGGTATTCCGTGAGAATTTCCCACGATTCAAAAAAGTTGGTTATATACTCGGCATTGAATTTGAAATGATATGCAAAGATGGCACTGAGATCATTGTATCTTTCAACGGGAAAGCAATAAATGATAATAATAACAATTTCAAACAAACTCATTGCATACTTCATAATATAACCGAAGAGAAGAAAGTATTACAGAGGCTTGCAGAGAGCGAAGAGAAGTTCCATCGCTTTTTTATATATTCTAACGACGGCATAGCTATTACCGACGAAAAGGGCTGCATTGAGGAATGGAACGAAGCAATGGAAAGGATCACTGGGATAAGCAAAGAAAATGCTTTCGGCAAAAAAATATATGATGTGCAGATCGGTATAATTGATAATTATAAAGATCAACCTGAAATAGTGAAACAAATAATTGATTCTATTGATAATTACTTCATAACCGGAGAATCGAAGTGGCTCGGACATATAACAGAAACAGAAGTAAAAGCCCTTAATGGAAATACAAAGAATCTGCAGAGCCGTGTTTTTAGTTTTAGTACAAATAAAGGATATAAAGCTGCATCAATAGTACGCGATGTAACCGAGCAGAAAAAGACAGAAAAAGAACTAATGAAATCTAAAGAAGCTTTGCAGCAAGTATTAGCCGAAAAAGACAAATTCTTCTCGATCATAGCTCACGACATTAAGTCGCCGCTATCAGGATTTATTAATCTTTCTAAAGATCTCGTTGAGAATTACTTTGAGATGCCTTTCAATGAGATAAACGAATACGCAAATTCATTATACCAGTCTTCCAATTATTTGCATAATCTTTTAGATAATTTGTTAGAATGGTCTCGCCTGCAAAGAGATATGACAAAATTCAATCAAGAAAAGATAAATATAAAAGAGATAGCTGAGATTTGCGTTAGGTTATATCATATTTATGCCGCAGAAAAGAAAGTAAAGATCAATTTAAATATTGCTGATAACATTTTCGCATTAGCAGATGAGAATATGGTACAGACAGTACTCAGGAATCTGCTCTCGAATGCACTGAAATTCTCCTATCCAAAAGGTGTAGTAGAGATTAATGCTGTAAATACCAAGAACTCACTGATAGAGATATCCGTTACTGACTATGGCAAAGGCATTTCTAATACAGTAGTAGAAACTATATTCAGCTTAGGAGATAAGAACATAGAGACTGGTACAGACAACGAAAAGGGATCTGGGCTTGGCTTGATACTCAGCAAGGAATTTGTGGAAAGTAACGGTGGCTCCCTTTGGTTCGATACCGAATCAGGGAAAGGTACGACTTTTTACTTTACATTGCATAAAGCGTAGAGACAAGCTTTCAGCCTTTAGTCTTAAGATTGGATCTATTTTTTGGGGTGGAGAAATAAGTCTTACAAAAAGAATGATAATGTCATTCAGATGGATTTTGTCAGCTGCAATGAGAATTTGCACTCAAACGGATTGAAGAAAAAGAGATAGTTGAAAAGTTTGTGAAAAGATAGAAGAATTCAAGACCTCGGAAAACTATTCAGAAGAATTATTCAACTGAAAACCTTGAGTTTTTGCGGAGTGTGCCATTAAACAAATAAGAATTTTTTAGAAATAGTCAAATAATTATTTAATTTAGCATGTTGATAATTTGAAAATTGTATTATTCTCATTTCCTGAGCGATCTGAAATCAATTGATCGCCAATAGTCAGGAGGGCTCTCCCTTTTGAATATTAGTATTTTTGAGTAGATCACAATTTTTCGGATGCAACTGAATTATATTTAAATCACAATATTTATGATATTATAAAACGATCTGAGGTGTGGAAATGAATAATGGAATCAAAAAGATATTAGTTACCGGATCTCTCGGGCAAATCGGCTCGGAGCTGACTCTTGAACTTAGGAACAAATATGGGAATGACAATGTAACTGCAACAGATATTAACCCCAATGTAATTGAAGAAATTCAAGATTCCGGACCTTTCCGAATTGTTGATGTTACAAATATTGACTCAATAGAAAAAGTTATCCAAGAGCAGGAAATTGACACAATTATCCACATGGCTGCTATTCTATCTGGTGTTGGAGAAAAGAATCCAATGGTGTGCTGGAATGTAAATATGAACGGTAGTTTGAACGTACTTAATTTAGCCGTCAAATATAAGATTAACAGAGTGATCATCCCAAGCTCGATAGCAGTTTGGGGGCCTGACTGCCCGAAAACTGCACCGCAGGAAACTCCCCTTCATCCAGCTACTATGTATGGCGTAACCAAAGTAGCAGGCGAAGTGCTGTCGGATTATTACGTAAAAAAATTTGGTGTTGACAGCCGTGGTCTGCGATTCCCCGGTATCATATCTTCAAAGACTTTCCCCGGCGGTGGCACTACCGATTATGCTGTTGCTATTTATTATGAAGCCGTAAAGCACAATCATTATACCTCCTTTGTAAAGGAAAGCACCCAGCTGCCCATGATGTATATGCCTGATTGCATCAAATCTATAATGGATTTGATGGAAGCTCCTTACGAAAACCTAAAACACCACAATGATTATAATGTCGGCTCAATGAGTTTTGACGTAAAAACTCTTGCAGATTCAATTAGAAAGTATAAACCCGATTTCACTATAGATTACGCTCCGGACTTCCGTCAAAAGATAGCCGATTCATGGCCTGATTCTGTGGACGATACTGCTGCTCGCGAGGAATGGGGTTGGCAACCCGCATGGGATTTAGACGCTATGACTAAAGATATGCTTGAAAAATTAGAAGAAAAACATACAAAGGGTTTAATATAGAATTATCATCAAAGCTGCTCTCCCCTGCTAATTCTTAATGAATGCTACAGAGGAAATCATTAGCGAAAATAAGCGAGATATTATTTACTGTCCAAATCGAAATTTGTACAGCATATTTTATAACAAATTCATCCGATGCATAGAAATACACATCGGATGAATTTAATTTAAACAAAACTTTCGTTACCCAAACTTTACAGCATCTCGAATCTTGCCTGGAAGAATCTCAAATATTTTGGCTCGTAAATCATCTTCAATCCTTTCATTTGGTGGCGTTTTTCATAAAGATTGATAACTGCCTGAGCGGCATATTTCAGATGCGATTCTGTATAAACTCTGCGAGGGAATGTCATGCGGACAAGCTCGAGCTTTGGTCTATTGTGATCGCCTGTTGATTTATTCCTGCCTGCAGATACGATACCGCGTTCCATAGTGCGAACACCAGATTCAATATAAATATCAGTGGCTAATTTCTGGGCGGGAAACTGATCCTGAGGGATGTGATCATAGATTGCTTTTGCGTCAAGGAATACAGCATGACCGCCTATTGGCTTGACTATAGGGATACCAGCATCTAATAATATATTACCAAAGAATTCAACCTGTCTGACTCTTGCCCCAATGTTCTGATCCTGAATTGCTTCTTCCATACCGCGTGCCATAGCTTCCATATCGCGGCCTGCGAGCCCTCCGTAAGTATGCAGCCCTTCGTAAACCACGACCATATTTCTAAGATCCTGGAATATATCCCAGTCGTTTACGGCTACGAAGCCACCGATATTTACCAAGAGATCTTTCTTGGCACTCATAGTGGCGGCATCTGAATAAGAACAAAACTCTTTATGAATTTCGGCAACTGATTTGTTAGCGTAACCATCTTCGCGTTGCTGAATAAAATAAGCATTTTCCATATTGCGGGTGGCGTCCAAAACTACTTTGATACCATTATTGTGAGCCATTTCGCTTACGGCTTTCATGTTTTCCATTGACATTGGCTGTCCGCCTGCCATATTAACTGGCGCTCCAACAGTAATATATGGTATTTTGTCAGCGCCTTTCTCTTTGATCAATGTTTCGAATTTATTCAGATCTACATTGCCTTTGAAAGGATGGATCACGTTTGGATCGTGAGCTTCGTCAATGATAACATCCACAAATGTACCGCCGGCAAGCTCCTGATGCAATCTGGTTGTTGTGAAATACATATTACCGGGCACGAAGTCGCCTTTTTTTATCAAGGTTTGTGATAAAAGATGCTCAGCTCCGCGTCCCTGATGTGTAGGTACGAGATATTTATATCCATAATACTTCTGGACATTAGCCTCTAAATAGTAATAATTCTTGCTGCCTGCGTATGATTCATCGCCGAGCATCATTCCTGCCCATTGATAATCGCTCATAGCGTTAGTCCCGCTATCGGTCAAAAGGTCAATATAAACATCTTCTGATTTGATTAAAAATGTGTTGAATCCTGCTTCTTCTGCGGCTTTGATCCTGTCTTCTCTGCTGGTTACTTTTACGGGTTCTACAACTTTGATCTTGTACGGTTCTGCCCAAGGTAATTCTTTTTGCGACATTGCTAATCCTTATAAATAATTTTAAAAATAGATTTAGTAGATCATTACTAATTTCACTTTTTATTCAATCTTGCAAAGATAATAAATTATTGAAGATAGCTTGTAAGAATTTTTCTGAAATATCTAATATAGTTTCAAAATTTGTTGTATAGGTAAAAAGTTCAGATCAAAAAGTAAGGCAATGAGCAATTACCATGACACAAAAAAGGTTAGAACGGAGATAACTAAACCTATCAAAAATACCCTATAGCATAAGCTTAGATATTTATATTTTTTGTGAAGCACCAATCCGAGATTATAAAAATCCTTTGACATTGAGCTATAAAGGAAGTCCCTATCCTTGATCATCTCGTTCATACCATATTCAAAATCCTCATATTTCATATTGTGGAAATTTCCGAAGAATAATAGATTCGATTTCCGGTTATCTATATCCTCGCGTGTGGTGTTACCTTCGCTAACTTTAGGAAGTGTAGAAAGAGTAGCAAATATGATAGTCAGCAGACAAGTAATTATCAGTATTATTATAGAGATAACGAATTCCTCCCCGCGAATAAATATATCCATAGCCGAAGGTAAAACCAAAGAAATAATGATAGCGTTCACACTAAGCATGATGTTTGCTTTGTTATCGGCTATACCGCTTAAGTTAAGATGCCCCCTCAAATTATTGCGGAACATAGTTTGAATACTGCGATCAGTGGGTTTATCTGATTTGCCAGACGTTACTATGCTCTTTTTTGTTTTCGTCTTATCATTTTTCTTCCCGTTCTTTTTCTTCCCCTCTATCATCTTTTTCAGCATATTAATATTTTCCTTTTTCTTCCCACCGAAAAGATTTTGGGCATAGCTTGTATGAAATTCATGACTTTCCAAAAAAGTAATACTATGGCGAAGCCAATCATTTTTGCGAACGCGTTTTATTATTTGCTCATCGCGTAATTCATTACGAAGCCGCTTATTAAATTTAAAAAATTTATTTTTGCCGAGATGAGCAAGATCGGCATCGCAAAGTACTTTTTCTAAAATATTTTCTGGTAATTGTGGCATCCTCGTAGCCATGATAATCCGCTCCACCTTGAGTATTTTCGCCTCAGGATAATTATTGAGCTTAAGAAATTCAAAGGCAATGCGTGCGCTGATCTCTTCATGACCAATATATTTTTCCGAATAGCCGGTATCGTGGAACCATGCAGCAAGGATTACCATCTCCAGCTCATCTGCCGAAAGATTAACAGCTTTCCCAATTTCTGCAGCCATTTTAACTACATGTTCGGTATGCTCTATGTTATGGAATTTATATTTGTCAGCTAACTTTTGCTCAAAAAGCTCTTTTACGAATTTTTCCGTTTTCTTAATTATATTATCTTGCATTTTTATAGTTCAAAAAATTATTATAATAAGAACGTAATTTCAATTTATCAATTATATCAAAATATCTCTGATCTTGCGAAAGAAAATCCTTTAGCGGATGCACAGCGATATAAAGTAATAGATTTTGTTCTGTTTTCTCCGCTTTTAAAAGATATTCGAATGCCTTTTCAATATCACCAATAAAAGAGTAAGCCATCACCATTTCCATATCTGTGCTAATCTGTTTATCCATCAATGATCTATACTTTTGTAAATACTCTTCCATTTTCTCGCGGTCGCCCTTTTTTGCAGCCATCCAGCTATTCAATCCATGAATCAGGAATTGCATCTCAGGTCTTAATATTCTTTTAATATGATCTAAAAAAATCTCGCTTTTATCTATTCTATTCTGATAAATATAAAGGGACATCAGATTAAGTGCCGCCGTAACAAAGTTCTCATCCAACTCGAGGGTCTTGAGGTAGCACTCTTCGGCATCGGCATATCTGCCGGCAAAGAAATATGCTTCGCCCAGTCCGTTAAGTATCATCATAGACATTGGGTCTTGGATGGCGGCTTCTTCCATTAATTCTATTGCTTTGGTTAATTGTCCTGTAATTATATAATACTGAGAGTAGCCATAGTTAATATCAAGCATATTTGGGTTTTTTCTTTTAGCCACTGCAAATAGTCGTCCGGCTTCCTCAATCTCCCACTCAAAGTATAACTTGATCAAAGCCAAAGCTACATAAGGATCAGAAATATTGTCATTTAACTCAAGAGCTTTCATTGCCCATGATTTAATCTTATCATGCTCCGCCTTGTTTTTTATCTGTCCTTTCATATAATATAATACCGAGCAGTTAGCAAGCCATGCATAGGCTTCAGCGTAATTGCTGTCTATTTCAATAGCACTTTTAAATGCTTCTATACCCATTTTCATGTCTATGAAAGACCATTTGCGGAAATAATGCAAGCCTTTGAGGTAATAATTATAGGCATCCAAACTTTCCGTTCTGCGTTCTATGAGTGAAGATTCCAACTTGTTAAGCCCAAGCTTTTTACGTAAAGTATTTGCAATTTTTGTAGAGATCTCATCCTGTACTACAAAAATATCTTCTAACTCCCGGTCATATACTTCCGACCATATATGAAAGCCATCTTTTACGTTAATGAGCTGAGCTGTAATTCGTACTTTATTACCAAACTTACGAACACTACCTTCGATAACAGTCGTAACGTTTAGCTTTTTACCTATTTCGCGAATATCTAAGCTATGCTTTTTAAATACGAAAGATGATGTGCGGGCTGTAACACGCAAACCTTCAACTTTAGCAAGAGCATTCAATATCTCCTCGGTAATCCCATCGCTGAAATATTCGTTATCGGGATCGGGGCTCATATTCACAAATGGCAGCACAGCTATGCTTTTCTGCACTTTACCGGATTTGATGGGAATATCCTCCGGCTTTGGTACTATAAGTCCATCATTAATTATATTAAATATTTCAATTTCCTGCTTGACATTTTTTAATTCATATTTGCCGAGAGATTTTAATTGAATATCAGCTTGATTACTGCATTGGTCATATATAGTATCAGAAACAATTACCGATCCTGCTACACCAAGATTCTGTAAACGGGAAGCAATATTGATACCATCGCCGTAAGCTCCACCCTCTTCGAGTACGATGTCTCCCAGATGAATACCTATACGGAGAGGTATCTGCGGGGCATTCATCAATTCCTTTTGTATCTTTATGGCGCAACGAACAGATTCCACAGCGCTTGAAAATGTGCTGAGAGTGCCATCGCCATAATACTGGATTATTCTGCCCCCGTGCTCATCAATATATTTGAAGAGGACATCTCTGTGCTTATCTCTCAATTCCTTAGCAGAGCTTTCATCTTCCTGCATAAGTGCCGTATAGCCAACAATATCAGTGAACATAACTGCCGCAAGGAATCTTTTTTCGTCACTCATAGCTAAAAAATATAAATTTATTCTTTTTTATCTCATTAATTATTCGTAAAATTAAAGAATTTAAACATCATTGGCAACTAAATAAAAATATTCAGGAATATTGAAAATGAAAAAGACAATTATTTATTTAACACTATTTATGCTGTTCGCCGCAGGTACAATTTCTGTTTTGATCTTTTACCTTGATAATGGCGAAAAGCTGCACGAAGAGATCATTATTAAAAAAGATCATTACCCTGCATCAAAACCATTCACCCGCTGGTGGTGGTTTGCTTCCGAAATCAAGAAAGAAGACGTAAAGCATCAGTTAGACTGGCTTAAAAAAAACAACTTCGGC